>JAJYNB010000353.1 GCA_021786555.1 Bacillota bacterium
TTCATAAAAGGAAGGAGAGTCAAAACAGGCCGCCGTCCCCAGTTTGTACAGGTCCTTGTGGGATACTATCTCCGCCGGGATGCCCAGGTTGCGCAAGCCCAGGAGCAGCCCCTGGCTGATTTTCAGGTAGGACTCCAGGATTGCGCCGCTGACCAGGGTATTTTCCTCCGGAGCTATTAGTAGCCTCTCGGCATTCGCCGAGGTTGATGGCCCAAGGCTTTGCTCGAACCATCGATATAGATTTCCTCCTACTTTTCCGTTGGGGGGAGTTCTTTTTTATGGACTTCCAACTGGAAATTTACTACGAAAATATTTTTGCGAATCCTGCCGAAAATACTTGACTTTTGTGAATCGCCCCCATAATCGCGACGGGAAGGATTATTTTCCTTACTGCCAAGATTTGGGGGTTATTTGTTTGAAACCTGTTGTGATTCCACATCCAGTGTATCAAGATTCCGTAATCAAACGTCTTCGTCAGCACTATTCCGGCGGTATCTTCGTTATCGCCAACGATGACTGGCATCTAGTCCACAAGTTCTGTTACGGACGGACTTACCATACTTTCTCTAAGGACAACTTGCGGCTGTTTACCAAGACTCCCCGCGACTCGGACAAATGGAAGATTGTTTACAAACGCCGCACTTCCATTGAACGTTCCAATAAACGCGAGAAAATTGATTACTGGCTGGAATCCGGACGACATCGCTCCACCAAAATGTGGTACATTCGCATCTATGGCATTATGATTTGTCAGCACATGGATGCTTGGTTTTCTCATCAAGAGAAAAGCTTGTCTGATCTTAAAACGTTCATTTTCCCTCAAACAGCTTAAAGATTTTTCGTTCTCAAAAAAGGAAAATTCGTGACGCTTGTTTGCTATACCTTTTTTTAAGATTGCTGGGTTTATTAGTCCAATCCCTCTTTATTATCTTGAATTTCCAGCTACATTTACTAAATACTGTAATTTTCACCTCCTGAATGCCGAGAGGTTATTGAAATATGCGGAGGAGGCCCGGGATTCAGCAGAAATGGAATTGAGGCTGGCTGAAGTACGCCAGGTACTTGATGCCACCTTTGATGGCATCCGCCGCCTGATAACCGAACTCAGGCCCTACGTTCTGGATGAAGGCGAACTGGGCCAGGCGATTGTCAGATATGCCCAGGAATTTGAAGGGAGATTTGGCATTGAGGTCGATTTGACCATTGCGGATGTTGCCAGGGAACTTCCCGGGGAGGTTGCGAGCTCGCTTTATCGCATAGTTCAGGAGGTTTTGACGAATACCGCCCGCCATGCTCAGGCAAGTCAGATCAGCATCATTCTGAACGTTTTTGCCGGTAACATAAATCTTACCATTGAGGACAACGGCGTGGGTTTTGATGTTGCCAAAGTGCTGGCAGAACGGGCTGAAAACAGGAAGTATGGCTTGTTTGGCATCCAGGAGCGTGTTCTAGCGCTTGGCGGCAGTTCGCAAATAGAATCTGCGCCAGGTCAAGGGACAACAATCTATGTCAAAATTCCAAGGGAGTGGCAGCATGAGTAAAATATCAGTCGTTTTGGTGGATGACCATCAAGTAATCCGCAAGGGGCTGCGCCTGTTGCTATTTTGGTAGCATATGGAACTAATGTTTGTTGTTTGGGTCCGGCGATTCATCTCCCGCCTATAGAGGACGGGAGTCTTCTCGCCGATCATGATAAATAATAACAGATGGTTTGGAAGGAAGCACGGTCTTTTCGGATTCGGACCGTGCTTTTCTTTTATCTCAATATAAAAAATTGTTGACATTCCACCCAACTGCAACCCTTATAATGACCTTGAAAGGGGGAATTCGTATGCTGAAGCAGCCGTCCATAGGGAACCTTGCCAAACGTGTAGGGATGGACCCAAAAACAATCAGATACTATGAAGACATTGGTTTGCTTTGTCTCTCACGGAGTCCTAACGGATATCGTATTTTTACCCTGGAGGACGAAAACAAATTATTGTTTATCAAGAGGGCAAAAATGCTTGGCCTTAGCCTGAAAGAAATCAGCACTATTTTGAACGACGTGCAAAGTGGCCGCTGTGATAATGTGACGTCGAATACCAAAGATCTGATTAATCAGAAGCTGGTACAGATTGACTTGCAATTACAGGAGCTAACCCGCTTGAGAAACTTTTTAGAAGAGCGGCTTGCCTCAATCGAGGCTAACAGTTATCCGAAGTCGCCTGATCAGGGTTGCTCATGTTTAAGCGACAACTGCTAGATTAATGCCAGTGGCGCCCTGGCTTTAATAATACTACCATGAAGGGAGGCATCTATAATGGCTGAAAAGGAAAACTGTGGGTGCGGCTGCACCTCAAAAGACAGTAAGAACAATGAGTCAAAGGGTAAAAAATAAACAGAAGTAAAAGATGGAGGGGTCTTCCCTCCATCTTTTACTTCTGTTGTGTCACAGGAATTAGCCTTAGTGTCCTTCCGCGGCAACAAAAGATTCGTATTCTGCAGCGGTCATCATGCCGTCAAGCTGCCGCAGATCCGAGGCTTCGAGCTTGATTAACCAGCCTTCGCCGTAGGGGTCGCTGTTTAGCAGGTCGGGAGAATCCATGATACCCTCGTTGACTGACACAACTCTGCCATCAACAGAAGTGACCAGGTCAGATATGGATTTTACCGACTCCACTGATCCATAGGGCTTCTCGGCCGTAACTACATCGCCTTCCCCGGGAAGTTCCACAAATACCACGTCACCGAGGCTTGTCTGAGCGTAATCTGTAATCCCTACAGTGACTATGTTTTTATCAGCTTTAACCCACTCATGGTGTTTGCTGTACAATAATCCAGCAGGATGCATGTTCAATACCTCCGTCCTTTATGTACTCCTACTAATCATACAAGAGGAGTTTCGATAATTCAAATGCATAATCAATTGGGTAACCATGCATTTTCGACATAGGCCCTGTTGGGAAATCGAGTTAGTGCTCCAAACTAAACACCCCGGCAAATGCCGGGGTGTTTGTGGCAACCATACGGTTACACCTGTTATAGGAAGTACGATACCTCAGACAAGGAAGGTTGCCTGCTTAAATATGTTTAGAGATCGACCGGAAGCACACATGGGTTTTTGGATTTACCTTTTCTAGAAATCGTCCAGGATGTCGAGAGCGGTGTCCAGGGCTTTGGCGTACTCCTGCGGCAAATCGGGAGCGTTCAGCCTTACCTCGGTAAAGGCTTTCCTGTGCGCAGCCAGGGCTTCATAAGCGCTGCTGTAACAACCGTCCGCTTTGTCCCCCAGGGATTGCGCAAGTTCGGCCTGCCCGCTCTGATTTAAGTAATCATATAGGGGCAGGGCGAATTTGTAGATGTCCGACGTACTCTCAATGTTAAAATCCATCATGGCAACCTCCCGTCGCTTTAAAGCCCAGGAAACCTCTAGGCTTAATTATTTCTAATAGGTTGCCCAACTGATGAATAATTATTGTGAGAAAATTGTGACCAAAAGGCTTAGCCGCATGCCCCTGGCTTTAGCCATGGGGTAAGGCGTCAGTAAAGCTCTGGCCGGCGCTGCCGCCAGACCGGAAGGGCTTGCCGCGCTTCCTCAATCTGGTCCAGATCAAGCTCTACGGTCAGCAGTGCTTCCTTTTCGTCCAGCTGTCCGATAATCTGCCCCCAAGGGTTTACGGCCAGGGAATGGCCGTAAGCAATATATGATGCGCTCTCATCCCTGGCGGGGGAATTGCCGAGGAAGAACACCTGGTTATCCAGGGCCCGGCTTTTAAACAAAGTCTCCCAGTGGGCTGGCCCTGTGGTCAGGTTGAAGGCGGCCGGCACAAAAATTATTCTCGCGCCGGAAGAGGCAAGCTTGCGGGCAAACTCAGGGAAGCGGATGTCGTAGCAAATCATTATGCCAATTTTACCCCAGGGCGTATCTACCAGGGTCAGGTTGTCTCCGGCCTTTAATACTGCCGATTCCCTGAACTGGATGCCGTTTTTGACTTGAACGTCAAACAGGTGGACTTTGCGATGTTTGCCCACTAGTTGCCCGTCAGGGTCAAAGACCAGGCAGGTATTGTAGAGGTCCCGGCCGGCTAATTCCGGAATAGAGCCTCCAACAAGGTAAATCCTTTTACTTCGGGCCAGTTCGGCCAACATCCGGACTGTTTCGCCCGCAAGCAGTTCTTCCGCGTAATTGCGAAAACAGTTGATGTCATAGGGACAATTAAACATTTCCGGCAGCATTATAATCTGCGCACCCAGGTTTGCTGCCTGGTCAATCATTTGTCTGGCTTTGTCCAGGCTTTTTTGTTTGTCCGCATCAACTTTGATCTGAGATAGGGATACCCTGATTGCATTCACTGCGATCGCTCCCCTTTCGAGTTCGGGGTTATGACCCGGATTATTTTACCTGCTTGCGGAGAAAATATATGGGAGGAGGTGATAAAAAATGAAATGCAACGTTGGCGGCACGGAGAAATCTATCAGGATTATTGTTGGCATCGTAATTATCGCTGCAGGCATCTTTCTCCGCAGTTGGTGGGGAATCATCGGTTTGGCCCCGCTGATTACCGGGGCCATTGGGTATTGTCCCTTGAGCCAGGCACTGGGTACCAACACTTGTGAGGAACACACCGAGAAGGATAAGATTTGATCGGGCTAAGGGGTAAAGAACCCCCGGTTAATGGATTAGGGTGTTCACCGGGAGTTTAACGGGTGGTACAAGTTCAGCACAATTACAACCAAACCTAAAACAGCAGCTGCCGTAGACATGGCGCCAATCAGTCTAAGCATGGGAATATAGCTTGCAGATCTGATCCGGCAAGGGACAGGGTATTTCAAGTACTTGTACTTGGACCTGTCCGCCATGGCCAGCTGCTGAATCTTTTTGGGAAAGAACAGGGCAGAGAGGCCAATAGCTAAAAACAAAAATTCCACTACGAACATCAAAATCATGTCCTTGTTCACTGCAAAGCCCCCTTCAAGGACTGATAAGTAGGGTAGATTACTAAATGTTTGTGCTGCCAGCACTTATTGCCAACAAAAAGTGACCAACAGGCTGGTTAATTGGAGGGATATCTTGAGGCAAACCAGTCGATCAAGCGCCGGGCAATGCTGATCTTGTCCGGGATAGGGGGAAACTCATCGAGCCTGTACCAGTCCGCCGCAGCGATTTCCGTTTTGTCAACCGTGATATCACCGCCGGCATATTCGGCTGTAAAGCCGACCATCAGGGAGTTGGGGAAGGGCCACGGCTGGCTGCCGAAATAGGTGATGTTTTTGACATCTATGCCGACTTCCTCTTTAACCTCCCGCCTTACACATGCTTCAAAAGTTTCCCCGGCTTCCACGAATCCGGCTATGACGCTGTACATTTCAGTCGGAAAGCGGGTGCCCCGGGCCAGGAGTATTCGGTCATCCTTGACTATAGCCACAATTACTGCAGGGGAGATGCGGGGAAAGTTGATAAGCCCGCACTTAGGGCATACTTTGGCCCGTTCGTCGCTCTTGGTAATGGTAGGACTGCCGCACTGACCGCAGTATTGATGGGTCCGATCCCAGGCCGCAATCTGCAGGGCCCGTCCTGTCAGGACGAACATATCTTCCCCGAGCAGTCCGTAAACCCTCCGCAAACCGTGCAAAGCCATGCCCGGCGGGACGTGGGAGCCGGTGGACAATTCTCCGCTATAGCAGGGATATCCGTCCAATCTGCCAAGATATTGCTGTCTGAGCGGTTCAAGGCCCCAGGAACGTAAATCAGGAGCAAAGGGGATCTCAGCCTTGTCCTGCTCCATTTGGAGCAAGAGTCTGTCCCCCTGGAACAAAAACCAGAAGGCCGCTTTGGTTGCACCGGGCGGCGGTGTTATTTCCGGGATAAATTGCATGGTAGTGCCCTTTCTGCTTGCAATGTATTCAGGAATTCCTCTATGATATTCTATCTTTCGCTCACATCCTGTTTTTTATAGACAGTTCCCTGAAACATAGCTACTGCATTGCCATGATCGTCTGTTACATCAATGAGGTAGGTAGCCAGTTTACGGTTGAGCGATATTTCACGGGCCTCCGCCACGAGGGCTCCCTCTCTGACGGCCTTGAAAAAGGATATGCTGACGTTCACTGCCATGGCAATGCCGCCGTGGGAGTTGGAAGCAACGGAGAATACCGCATCGGCCAGCGAAAATACAGCTCCTCCGTGGACACTGCCCATGCTGTTCAAATGGTGCTGCTGCAGAACCAGCTTGGCTTTGGCTGTTCCAGGGCCATAGTCTGTTATTTCAATCCCTAAATATCTTGCGTAAGAGTCCCTGGCAATAAAATCCAGCATGTCAAAGATTGCACCTGCCTTAAAATTCGATGTCTGAAGTCCAAGGTCCGAGTCTGAGTCCACAGAATGACGTTTAGGTGTATCGTACCACCTATTGAGGTTTTCATCTCCTGATGGTGCCGTTAGCGGCATGGCGGTCCCCCCAAAGATTTTTGTAGAGGAGATACCGGTTTTCCGGCAGAGACCTTCAGGTCGGGTATTCTATACCTGTCCAGGAAACTCCTGCGCGTTAAGAGGCAACATTTCTACAACTAAACATGACCTTATTTTCACAACTGCAATTATTGCAGTTGTGTTTTATTTCACAAGATATGTAATTTAATTCACAAGGCCTGTAACGCTTGATTTTAAGCCAAAACCTGATTGGCACAAACATTGCACTAGCAACTAATCAGAAAAAGATTTTTAAGGTGAGGAGGGTAAATGTGACTGATTTCCTAGACTATTTGGAAACGGAAAGCGGTCAGCCCATCAGCCGCTGTTTTCAATGCAAGAAGTGTTC
>JAJYNB010000084.1 GCA_021786555.1 Bacillota bacterium
ATGGTGCCGCACCCGGGTGCGGCACCATGAAAGCATTGCCCGTCTGGAAATTCCCAGGGAGGACTTTGGGACGATTACCGGCCCATTACTGGACGTTATAGTGCAGAAGCTGAAAGACCTGGGCTTTACTTACGCTACCCTGGATTTGCAGGGATTTCGCAGCGGCAGCATGAATGAGGTACTGGGGGAACACAGGGGGGCCTAAATGGATATTCACAATTTAGAGGAATTATTGCTAAGGGTAAGGGCAGGTGAGGTTTCTGTCGAGCAGGCTTTAAGCAGGCTGAAGGACCTGCCGTATGAGGATTTGGGTTTTGCCAAGGTGGACCATCACCGGGGACTGCGCACCGGCCACCCCGAGGTAGTGTTTTGCCAGGGCAAAACAATCGAACAGGTGGTGGGTATTGCTGAGAAGCTTGCTCCAGGCAACGACAATGTCCTGCTCACCCGAGTCAGCCGTGAACAGGGTGCGGCGGTCTTGGCGCGCTTCCCTCTGTGTGAATACAACGAGCTCGGCCGCTGCATGGTCATCAATCCCATGAAAATTTCCCAGCCCCGGGGCACTGTATTGGTGGTCAGCGCCGGCACAGCGGATCTCCCTGTAGCGGAGGAGGCGGCTGTAACCTCCCAGGTCATGGGTAACAGTGTGGAACGGTTGTACGACATCGGGGTTGCGGGGCTGCACCGTTTGTTGGAGAACAGGGAGAGGCTGCAAGCCGCTCAGGTAATTATTGTGGTAGCCGGTATGGAGGGAGCGCTGGCCAGCGTGGTAGGGGGCATGGTTGACAAGCCTGTGATTGCGGTTCCCACCAGTGTGGGTTACGGCGCCAGCTTCGGAGGCCTGGCGGCACTTTTATCCATGCTTAACAGCTGCGCTTCAGGCGTAGGTGTGGTAAACATCGATAACGGTTTCGGGGCGGGGGCACTGGCCGCCGCCATCACCAGGGCAGCAGGGAACCATAGGTAGGAGGAATACCTCGGAATTCAGAATTCAGGGCAGGAGTCAGGAGTCAGGAGTCAGGAGTAGCTTCAAAATTCAGCAGGATTTGCTAGGACGGAAAGAACCGTCCCCGTTATCCTAGCCAGGATGAGACGTGCTGAAAGTATTCTGACTCCTGACTTCTGAATTCTGAATTCCCTTAGCTTAAGTTTCACGTTTGTCCGAAAAAAGCAGCAGTTTTAACTAGACTGCTGCTTTTTTTGGCAAAAAGCCCATATTCTTTATCGTACATGCACAACATTCCTCTGTTACCATATCCTGTTATTAGATAAGGCAGGAATTAAGGTTTCGACATAGCAGAAGGAGGAATGCATAATGTTTTTCGGCAGACCTACTTTCCCCATGGGTGCCCCCGGACCCGCTATGCCTGGGGCTCCGGCGGCAGCTGTGCTCCCGCCCAGCGGTTTGGTCAACATGGACATGGATGCTGGCCCTGGCTTGGTAAATATGGATATGGGCGGTCCTTATATGCCGGGTATGGAGCACATGGAAGCCGGTGCACAGATGCACTGCCCACCGCCTAGGATTCATGTTGTAGTCAGGGGTGACACTGTCTGGAAAATCTCCAGAAAATACAATGTTTCCATGCAGGCTACCATCCATGCCAATAATCTGCACTATCCTGATCTTCTTTATCCAGGCCAGCGCCTGGTTATCCCTGATGGGCTAAGTTACGGCTACTAATACGAATTTAACAGCTGTGTAAACCCCAACCTAAGCTATCCCGTTTAGAAGCAGAAAAAAATTTTAGCCCCAAAGGACTAAGCTCCGGCGCCCTCCGGGGCTTAGTCTTAAGACGGGGCAAGTTTTTACCAAGTCAGTGGAAGGAGGCTAAACATGGCAACTATGCCTGGCTTTGCTACAGGAGACATAGGTTTTATGCCGGGGGTGATTCCCGGCCTGCGGGGTCCCGTTGTTCATTTCGTACGGCCCGGTGAAAGCCTGCACCAGATAGCCTGGCTATATCATACTGCTGTACGGGCAATTATGCGGGCCAACCGCCTGCGCAACCCCAACCTGATTTTCCCCGGCCAGCGCCTGCTCATACCTGGCACGTTTTAACGAGGTCCGAGGTCCGAAGTCCGAGGTCCGAGGTCCGAGTCTGAGTCTGAGTTCAAAGCATGACGTTTGGGTACGGTTCGACAACTGAAAACTTCCCAAAACAGAGGAATTTTTTTAGCGGCCTCCGAGGTTTCCCAGGCCCCGGCTAATCTCCGGGGCCACCTTGTTTTGCCTGCCGGTCGCAAACAACAGGCTGAGCATGGAGCCTGCTGAGCCGACTGTCAGGAAGAGCAGAACTCCAATTCCGAGGTAAGGGATGTGGGCAATCAGACCTACCAGCAAACACCCAGTCAGGGTCTGTACCAGCAGGGACGGCTTTGGTCCCCAGGCAGGCAGGCTGAACCTTTTCGCTGCTGCCTGCCAAAGAAAACGCCCCAGGGCGGCGCCGCCAACGGCCTGGGCCAACAGCAGGGCGCCAAGATATAAACTAAGATAGGCTCCAAGCAGAGCCACCGCAATGTAAAAACCAGGCTTGATTATAAACAGTCCCAGGGTGAGCGGAGGCGCCATGAGCAGGAAAAGCAGACCGGAAAGGAAGCTGCGCGCAGGCTTGCGGGTCAGGCGCCGCGCCAGGGTGGAAACATGCTGGGGTAAAAGGCTTACCGTGACAGCCGTAAAGATTAAAAGCCCGGTCAGGGACAGCAGCAGCCTGTGTCTGGATGAGATTGAAGAAACTGACGGCTTGTGGATGAGAGGAGCAGCAAAAGAGGCTGAAGCTGAAACAGCGGGGGGTGCGGCTCCGAAATAGGTTATGCCGCCGTTAAATTTGGCTTTGGGTAAGATCTTCAGGCTGTCGGCGTATACCTCCACATTTTTACTGAATTCACCGGCCAGAGTTACCGTGTTTCCCCGGACCACAACGTTGCCGTCGACTTTGCCGAGGAGCGAGATGTTGTAAGCTATGGCATCAAGATTTCCCTTGATATGTCCCGCCTGATCCAAACTGAGTTGGAACCCGGCTGCTGTCAGGTTTTTTTCGATTATGCCGTCCAAGAACATTTCTGTGCCGATCAAGCGCCCGTCTCCTTCAATTCTGCCGCTCTGCTGAACGTAATTACCCAGGGCCAGCATATCACCGGTGACATGGCCCTGATTACGCACAGTGGTGCCGGCAGCCAGCAGGTCACCTTTAATCATGCTTTCAACGATGACTTTGTCTGCTGTCTTGAGAACATCCTGTTCAAAGACCTGATCAGAGGATAGACGGGTATTGCCCCGGCCAAACAATGTCAGGGGTGAAATGTAGAGTAAAAGAACAAAAATCAGCAAAAGTTTTTGCACGGGGCCCTCCAGTTTTTACCCTAACAGGGAAATTTAAGGTCACCTATCTCATTCTTCAGTTTATTTCCCTAATCCTGCCAAAAATGGAGTCAAATTTGAGGACATTTTGTAAGCTTTTGGTCTTTTACCAAAAAATACAGCTTCAATTGTTAAATAACATCGGCGTAGTGTGTTAAAAATAATAACGACCCGCAGCGTTAACCAGCAAGGTGGGCTTACCGTTAAGGCAGGCTGCCATCGATAGTTGGTGGATGCTGCGGGCCAGTTTTATGTACGGGGTTTATTCTTCGGTTTTGCTGGCTGTGTTATAGATGGCCAGCAGGAAATCTGACACCTCTTCCTTGGTTGGAATATGTTGATCCGTATGACCCAGTTCTTTTGTGATAACTCCAAACGCATTCAGCCAGGCGATGGTTATCCGGGCGGCTATTTCTAAATTGCTGCGCATATTGGTCCCTCCTTCCGGCTAATATTCTATGCCGTGAAGCAGTTTGTTCGTGAACACAGGCAGGCTGTAATTGATGCGACGTGGACAAAAAAATGTCCGAAGCAGCCAAAACTTTGTTTAACTCAGACAATTATTTGCGCACAGTACAGAATATTCAGTAAATTAGCTTTTGGCCTCGGACAGCAAAAGAGTTTTTTGCTGTTTACGGAATCAGGGTACGAGCACCTTTAATATTTAAAAAGGTTTCATCCCAAAAACGTTCCCAGTTTATGGCATAACTCTTGCATAAACTATTTGAGTCGGTATCAAGGGTTCGTACAAGTTCCCTGGCAGGGGGTTGACGGCCCGTATCAAACTAAGGATACCGACAAAAACACAACTCCAATTGCCAGAATTATCAGTATTTATAAAAGATTCCAAACCTTCCTCCGGCCACTCTGGATGGGCAGCAGTTTTGAACCAGAAAAAATTGCAAGCAGCATTACACCCAGAGGAAGGTCTGTCAAAAAAGGGGGGTGACGGTAAAGGTAAGTTTTAGGGCAAAAGCTAAAAGATTTTTGTAAAAGGAGGTTAAAAAGTGGCTAAGTCTAAAGTTTGGTTTTCTGACGCTAATGCCACGAACTGGGCAGAAAGCCTGGTGTGTAAAGCAAAAGACTTGTTTTATGAAGCGGGACTGAACGAGTGCATTTCCCCGGGAGATTCCGTCGCTGTTAAAATCCATGTTGGTGAGTACAACAGGACACGTACGTTAAGACCAGAATTGGTTGCTGCCATTGTTGAGGAGGTCAAGGCGTGTGGAGGCAGGCCGTTTGTAACCGATACCACTACCTTGCCTTATCAGGCTTTCAACTCCCGGATTAATGCTACCCTCGAACTGGAATCGGCATATCGCCATGGCTTTACTCCGGACGCTTTAGGATGTCCCATCGTAATTGCCGACGGCTTTTCCGGTGATGATGATGTCCGGGTTGATTTGCCGGATGGCATCATCTTGAAAGAGGCGTATGTAGCTTCCGCTATAGCTACTGCCGATGCCATGATCGACCTGGCCCACGGCAAAGGCCACCCCATTACCAGTTATGGTGGCGCCATCAAGAATATAGGAATCGGCGGCCAGTCCAAACGGGGTAAATTCCTGGAGCACTTGGCTCACTGGGGCGAGCCCGCGGATGCGATTGGTTATCCCCTGAGTGATCCCAGCGCCTGTGCCGGCTTGAAATGTGACTTCCACAAACAGTGTATGGACGGCTGTCATGCTGAGGCCATAACCATTGACGCCAACGGCTTCCACCGGGATACCGACAAGTGCCGTTTATGCTACGGTTGTCAGGTCACCTGCCTCTTCACAGGCCATACTTCCCAAGGTTTCCGGCCTGAGTATTTCCCCTATGCTCAAATCGCCATGTCTGATGCCGCGAATGCCGTGCTGAAAACCTTTGTACCTGGCAAGGTCGGCTTTATGGTTTATGCCATTGATGTTGATGCCAACTGCGATTGCATCCCATGGGCGGCCAACCCGGTTTGTCCTGACATTGGAGTCTTTGCCTCGAAGGATATTGTGGCGATCGATACGGCCGTTCTGGACGCCATAGATGCGGCTCCCATCCTGCCGGGCGGTGCCAATGGAGTCCTGGAGGATGCAGGGGTTAAGGCCGGGGATGACAAATTTCAAGCTCTGGTTGGAGCAACGCCCCGCTTCCAGTTAACTGCGGCCCAGAAGTTAGGTATGGGCAGCATGGAGTATGAGATCATTACTTATGAGCCGCCAATGACCAGGGAGCATATGGCCAAGTGGCAAATTCGTCCGGAACCTACCGCCAAGTATCTGCGGGATATCTGGAAAAAACGTAAACATGTTCAGGAAATCGAGCCCTTCAAAAGGACAGCGTTTAATATCAACATCTATAAGGAATACGGCTCCCTGCCAGGATCCACTGAGGAAGTCGCGGCTGCAGAAGATAAGTAAAGTCTAGGGTAATACTAAAGTTTTTGGGATCTGGACGCTCGCCAAAGTGAGCGTCCAGGCCCAAACAATTTAAGGGGAGGTTGTTATACAATGCCAAAATTTGTCATAGAAAGGGAGATACCCGGCGCGGGTGAGCTTACCGGAGAAGAATTGCAGGCAATATCGCAAAAATCGTGTGATATTCTAAATCAACTTGGACCGCAGATTCAATGGGTACAAAGTTTTGTAACCGCCAACAAGATCTACTGTGTATATGTTGCTCCTGACGAGGAAGCGATTAAGACCCATGCCGACATGGGCGGGTTTCCGGCCAACGCTATATCGGAGGTAAAAACAATTATTGATCCAACCACCGCAGAGTAAGTAAAAGTGGGAATAAACCAAGGGGATAGATTCCCATGCTGACTTAGCGGTACCACAGCGGAATGAAAATACCCGCGAAGCCCTTCGGAGGCCGGAAAGATGCTTGCACTCGAACATCGAACATCGAACATCGAATTGAGGGAGGTGATAGTGTGCCAGAAAAGTCAACAGTATGGGGGGGCAACACCGGTGCCTACCGGCTAAGCGGTGGAATGCTAAGGGCTCTGGATGAACTCATGGATGCGGCCGGGATTGGGCAGCTTTTCAAGCGCGGCGATCAGGTGGGGATAAAAATCAACATTGGCCAGTTAGGCAACATCAAGTATTTACGTCCGGTATTTATCAGGGCCATCGTGGAAAAAGTGTTCCAATTAGGCGGTACCCCGGTTGTATTAGACACAGTGGGGATGGTCGGCGGCGCTATCAAAGGTCCTAATGATTGGTTTTACACGGCAAAGGTGAATGGATTTTCCGGGGCACTAATGGGCAGAGACATCATTCCAGCTGACGGTTATACCGGGGAGGAAAGCGAATTATTGCCGGTTGAAGGTGATGAACTGGGGGGTATCGAGGTTGCCCGGGGAGTAGTGGATACTGCAGCAATGATCATCGTATCCCATGTGACCGGTCATCCACATTACGGTATGAACGGCGCGCTGTTTAACAAAGGA
>JAJYNB010000298.1 GCA_021786555.1 Bacillota bacterium
CTGACCGACCGGGCCATCGGCTTAAGCGTGGAGGTGCACGGCGCCACAGCCTTTCTGGTGCCGGAAATCCTGGATATCCCGGCAGACCGGCTTGAGGCCTTTTTCGCGGCGGAGCAAGGCCTGGAACTGTACCGCCAGGCGCTGAACGAAATCACCCGGATGCGGCCGCACGTGCTTTCCGCGCCGGAGGAAGAACTCCTGGCCCGGACCGGGGAAATGGCGCAAGCGCCGCAGAACATTTTCAGCATGTTCAATAACGCTGATTTGAAATTGCCACTTATCCGGGACGAGAACGGAAAAGAAGTGGAACTTACCAAGGGTAACTACATCCTGATGCTGGAGTCCAGGGACAGGCGGGTACGAAAGGATGCCTTTACTGCTATGTACCGCGCCTACGGCGATTATCAGAACACAATTTCCGCCACCCTCAATGCCTCGGTCAAGAAAGACGTATTTTATGCCCGGGCGAGGAAATACGGTTCTGCTCTGGAAGCGTCACTGGACAGCGACAATGTGCAAGCCGCGGTTTACGACAACCTGATTTCTGCCGTCCGAGCCAACCTGGCCCCGCTGCACCGCTACCTGGCCCTGCGCAAGCGGGCCCTGGGCCTGGACGAACTTCATATGTACGACCTGTATACGCCCATTGTGCAGGACTCCGAATTCAAGATCACTTATCCCGAGGCGCTGCAGCGGGTTGCTGAAGGGCTGACGCCGCTCGGTCAGGAATACGTGGCGGTGCTGCAGGAAGGCTTTAACAACCGATGGATAGATGTGCGGGAAAACCAGGGCAAGACCAGCGGGGCGTACTGCTGGGGCGCTTATGGCACACACCCTTTTGTGCTGTTGAACTGGCACGACAATATCAATAACCTGTTTACCGTAGCGCACGAGATGGGCCACGCCCTGCACTCCTTTTACTCTGACCGGGAACAGCCGTATGTCTATGCGGGTTATAAAATCTTTGTGGCGGAAGTAGCGTCCACCGTAAATGAAAGCCTGCTTATAGACTATATGCTCAACCGGACCGCCGATAAGAAGGAGAAACTGTACCTGTTAAACCATTACCTGGAGGAGTTCAGGGGAACGGTCTACCGTCAGACCATGTTTGCGGAATTTGAGAAAATTATTCACGCCAAGGTCGAAGCCGGGGAGGCGCTGACCACGGAGACCCTGAATGAAACCTATCATGAGCTGAACGAAGCCTATTATGGTTCCGAAGTGGTGGTAGATGAGGATATCAGGCTGGAATGGGCGCGGATTCCTCACTTTTACACCAATTTCTACGTCTACAAGTACGCCACGGGCTTTTCAGCCGCCACAACCCTCTCCCAGCAGATTCTGCGTGAGGGTGAGCCGGCGGTGCAGCGTTACCTGGAGTTCCTGAAGGGCGGCAGTTCCGATTATCCGATTAATCTCCTGCGGCGGGCCGGGGTGGATATGGCCAAGCCGGAGCCAGTACAAGAGGCCCTGAGGGTATTCGCCAAGGTAGTTGATGAGATGGAGGAACTGCTCTAATCGAGGTCGGAAGTCCGATGTCCGAGGTCCGAGGCCAAGCGCGATGCAAAGTGTCAAGGGACCTGTCCCCCTGACACACACCAGGGAGAGCCGGCGGTGAGGCGTTACCTGGACTTTCTGAAAGGGGGCAGCTCAGACTACCCGATCAACCTGCTGCGCGGGGCGGGGGTGGATATGGCCAAGCCGGAATCGGTGCAGGAGGCCCTGCAGGTATTTGCCCGGATTGTGGGGGAGATGGAGGAACTGCTCTAATCGAAGTCCGAGGTCCGAAGTCCGAGGTCCGAGGTCCGAAGTCCGAGGTCCGAGGTCCGAGGTCCGAAGTCCGAGGTCCGAGGTCCGAAGTCCGAGGTCCGAGGTCCGAGGTCCGAGGTCCGAAGTCCGAAGTCCGAAGTCCGAGGTCCGAGGTCCGAAGTCCGAGGTCCGAGGTCCGAAGTCCGAAGTCCGAAGTCCGAGATTGGGGATGTGTGGAGGCGCTGCCTACAGGGTAGCGCCTCCCTTATTTGTCATGCTTTACCATGCATGGATAGAGGCGGCCTTTCAGAAACTAACAGGAGAGCAAATTGCCGGGGGGTGAGCCGGTGGTCAAATATCTCAACAACCGCAAGAACAAAAGCCGGGCCGCCAAGGGCCAGAACCCGGGGACCTATCCCGGTTCAGGTCAGGCCCAGGGCACTGGTTCACCGTCCGCAGCCGGGTCTGGACAGAATCAGGGAGATAACAAACCTGCAGTCCAAGACGAGCCAGCCATGGCCTTTATGACGAGGGCCTGGAGTATGGTCAAAAGCCTTATTACCTACCAAGCCTCTGAGCTGGATGACAGCTTTTCCCTGGGGGCCAGGCGCACGGACGGAAACCCTGCTGACGGGTGGCCCAGCGGCTCCGGCCAAAGCGGCCAGGTTTCCGGCATTCAGGCAGGAGGTCAACAGGGCCAGAGCGCGGCCTCGGTCCAGACCGATGCCGGCCAGTGGCGGGCAGCGCTTCAGCCCGGCCAGGAACTCTTGGAGCCACCGCCCGGTTCTGCCTCTCACTACCAGATGCAGCAGGGGGCACAGGCTCAGCAGCAGCAAAATCCCCAGCAGCAAGACCAGACTGGGCAGGGGCGGGGCCAGGGACAGGCAAAAGGGGGGGGAGCCCAGGCCAAACCTCCGGCACGAGAGGCCGGCCAAGCGCCGCAGAGTCAGCCTCAGGGTGACCCTGCGGCAGGGACTCAAGCAAAAGGGGGTAAAGGGCAAGCCCAGGGCGGGCAACCACCCCAAAACCAATCGGCTCAGGGACAACCTGCCCCTGGAGTTAAGCATACCAAGCAAGGCGGCACCCAGGCGGGAGAACAACAGGTGCCGGTGGAACAGCAGATTCATTACGCCCTGGACAAGAACCTGGCCCATGTTAAGCAGGTCTTTGGCATCCCCAATAACAAGGGCTTTTCGGTACGGGAATTCCTGGTGGGTTTCAAACAGGTATGTCCGGCCTTTATCCTTTTCACCGAAGGCCTGGCCGATAAGACTGTCATTGATAACTTTGTCCTGCAACCGCTGATGGTCTGGAGCAGCCTGGAGGATTATAACCCAAAGGATCCCCTGGCCCTGGCTAGAGAACGCCTGGTCCTGGCCAACCAGGTGGAAGAAACCCGTGATTTCAATGAAGTCATCAAAGGTGTCCTATCCGGTTCCACAGCCTTGTTTATCGAGGGGTCCAACGCTGCCCTGCTCTTGGAGACCAAGGGCTGGGAACACCGCCCCGTAAGCAGGCCCATGGTGGAAAACGTGGTGCGCGGTCCGCAGGAAGCATTTAACGAAGTACTCATCATCAACGTGGCCCTGATCAGGAGCCGCCTGCGGACGGAAAAACTGGTCAGCGAGATGTCCACCATCGGTACCCTGAGCAAGGCTGATGTGGCAGTAATGTACCTGTCGGATATCGCCAACCCCACCCTGGTACAGGAGGTGCGCCGCCGCCTCAACGCCCTGCGCGATGTTGATTATATTCCTGACACGGGTATCCTCGAGCAACTGATCGAAGATAAGCCCTTTTCCCTCATGCCCCAGACCCTGTCCACAGAGCGACCTGACCGGGTGGCGGCTTATCTCTCGGAGGGTCACGTAGCCTTGCTCATGAGCAGCACCCCCTTTGCTTTGGTGGTTCCGGCTACGTTTTGGGCCCTGCTCCATTCGCCGGAAGATTCCTATGTCCGCTGGCCCTATGGCGGCCTGATGCGGGTGGTGCGGGTATCGGCGCTCCTGATCGCCATGTTCCTGCCCGCCCTGTACCTTGCCATCGTTAATTACCACCAGGCTATGCTGCCCCCGGATTTGCTGTTTGCCATCGCTGCAGCGCGGGAAAGAGTACCTATGCCTTCGGTGATTGAAATTGCGGTGATGGAACTATCTTTCGAACTGATCCGAGAGGCGGGTATCCGCATTCCCTCCATCATCGGCCCTACCATCGGTATAGTGGGGGCCCTGATTTTGGGTCAGGCGGCTGTGCAAGCCAACCTGATTTCGCCCCTGGTCATCATCATCGTATCTCTGACCGGTCTGGGCTCTTTCGCCATCCCTAACTACAACCTGTCTTTCCAAATCAGGCTGTTGCGTTTTGTCTACATGGCTGCCGCCCTGTCCGGCGGGTTCGTGGCCATCACCATTCTGATGTTCATCCACATGGCTGGGCTGAGCGGTGTGAAATCCTTCGGAGTGCCCGTACTCTCACCGGCATCCCCCAACAGGCAGAGCAAAGACACGCTGCTGCGCTCGCCTACCTGGACCCAGGAGGCCAGGCCAAATCTGGTCCGGCCCCTGAAAGGCCGGCGCCAGCCTCCGGTGACACGGGCCTGGGACCCTGAGGCCGGGCCGCGGCGGGGGGGCAACACGTGATTAAACAAGGCCACGTGGGGACCCTGGAGTTATTTACCACAGTATCAATCTACCAGTCCTTTGCACTCCTCTACCACCTGCCCAACGCCCTGGGCCGGGACGCTTACACCGGGGCGTGGCTGCTCAATCTGCTGGCGGGCCTCCTGTCTGTGTTGGTTTCCCTGTCGGTGTGCCTGCTGCTGCACCGTTTTCCTGGCAAATCCATCATTGAAATCGCCGAAGAATTGTTGGGACGCTGGGGCGGGCTGCTGCTGAGTCTGGCAGTGGCCGGGTTTTACTTGTATATAGCAGCCATATCAACCCGCGCAGCAGGGGATTCCACGGTCTCGACCATCATGCTGGATACTCCTCTGAGCGTGCTCATGGCCGGAGGCCTAGTGGCGATAGCCGCGGTTTCCTACCTGGGCCTGGAGTCCTTAACCCGTACGGCCTTAATCTTTTCACCCTTTATCTTGTTGGGGTTCGGCCTAGTGATCTGCCTTTCCCTACCAGATGCCCACTGGGATGCGATCTACCCGCTCTTGGGGACGCCCCTGCCAAGTTTGCTGCAGTCCAGCGGCAAGTTTGCTTTTACGGTGCATGACTGTTTTTTCATGGCCATTTTGGCACCTTACCTGCGCCAGCCGAAAAGCGTTTTCCGGGTTACTTTCTGGAGCATCATGCTGGTCACTGTCCTAGGCACGGTGCTAATCCTGGTGGTGGAGGCTGTTTTGTCCTATCCATCTTTTAAGTTGGTGGGTTTCCCGGTTTACGAGGTGGTGCGGTTGATCTACATCGGCCGCTTCCTGCAGCGTATCGAAGCCCTGTTTGTGGTGATGGTGGTGGTGGTATCCCTGGTATATAGCAGCATGGCCTTCCACACGGGAATTCTGGCCTTGGCCCAGGGCTGGAAGCTGTCGGACTGGCGCCCCCTGGTTTTTCCCTGGGCGGTGATAGTATTCAGCCTGGGGATTCTGCCCAGGGACTCCGTAGTTGTTGGCCGCTGGTATTACTCTTTAGGCAACGCCCTGCTTTTCTCGGTCTTGTTTGTGCTGCTTCCCATGTTCCTGTACACCATAGCTGTACTCAAGGGAAAGAAAGGAGGGAGACAGGTTGAAGAACAAAGCGGTTAGCATCCTGCTCATACTTCTGGCTTTACTCCTGCCCAGCGGCTGCTGGGACCGGCGGGAACTGGAGGAACAGGCCTATGTGGTGGCTGTTGGGATAGACACCACCGACGACCCCGAGTACAACATTTATACTTACCAGATCGTTATCCCCTCTAAACTAATAGGGGGCGGGGAAGGCGGGGCAGGCGGGGCAGAGGGAGGCAAGAGCCACTTTGAGACCAGCATCCGCGCCCGTACCATGTTTACGGCCCAGGATACCCTGCAGGCCACCGTCTCGCGCCGCATCACCCTGCTGCAATGCCGGGCCTTGCTTGTGAGCGAAGCCGTTGCCCGCCGCGGCATGCTGCCGGCGATACGTGTGTTGACCCGTACCCCTGAACTGCGGCGCACTTTGTTGCTGGCTGTGGTGCCGGGCAAAGCCATGGACTTGTTGAACAAGGTCGAGCCCAAACTGCAGGACAATCTGAACAAGTATTACGAGGAACTGACCTTTGCCAATGAGTACACCGGGTTTACCACTATCAGCACCATCAACACCCTGGCAAAGGCGGTAGAGAGCGGGGGGGAGGATGCGGTCATCACCTTGACTGCCCTTAAGGGTGGAACTTTGGATGAAACAGTTAGCAACGCCCAGGCCGGGGAGCTTCCCCGGGCCAAAGGTGAAAACCAGGAGTTTCTCGGTGTGGCCGTGTTTCACAACGATAAAATGGTAGGCAAACTGGGCAAGCTGGAGACCGAAGTGCTGAATATGTTGAACGGGGACTGGCATGTTGGGCCCTACACCATCAAAGACCCCATGGAGCCCCAGTTCGACTTGGGGCTGTTCCTGTACGAAAACCGACGGCCCGAGCTAGACGTGGACACAGCCACCGACCCGGTGACGGTTAACATCATGTTACGTATGAACGCCCGCCTGGTGTCGCAATTCGGCAAGACTGATTACACTCTTGCCGAAAACAAAACCAGGCTTGAACAAGCTCTGAAACAAACTGTGGAAGAACGCTGCCAACGCTTAGTGGAGCGGGCCCAGGGCGAATTTAAAGCAGATGTTTTTAAGATTGGCAACCGGGCAGTAAAAAAACAGTTTTTGACCTGGCCCGAATGGCGCGACTTTGACTGGGAGGAAAAGTTCCCTCAGGCTGATATCCGGGTGTCCGCCGAGATACAAGTTATGTGGTTTGGCACCCAGCGGGCGCCAACGGAAGTTATTCACTAATGAACCTGCAGGACAGCAGGGCCCCGGAGACTTCTCCGGGGCTTTATCCCTATCCAAGACTCCCA
>JAJYNB010000284.1 GCA_021786555.1 Bacillota bacterium
TGGAGTCCCGTTGTTTGACTATATCCAGTACCAGCCTGGCCGCCGTGGTTTTCCCTACGCCGGGCGGGCCGTAAATCAAAATGTGCTGAGGAAAAGGCGCTGATATTTTGGATAAAAGGGAGCTAACAGCCCTTTCCTGTCCTATAATTTCCTCCAGAGTGCCAGGGCGCAAAAACTCCATGGCCGGCTTGGCAAGCTTGGTGGTTTCCATTTTCTCCAGCAGGGCCAGCTTTTTCAAGGTCTGCGCGTTTTCCGGTCCTGAAGATTCCTTCAATACCTGCAGCTTGATTTCCTTGACATACTCTTCATGCCGTTCCTGCATCTTTTCAGCAATTCTTTTTTCCAGCTTGTCCTCGATGGAGCGCCTGGCAATCAAATCCGCCAGTTCCTCTTCTATTTCATCAATGATGGCGGGAATCTCCTCAAACTGAGGCAAACGGGCAATAGTTGGATCTTCGGAGACAAGTTTCTGCAAACCTAAAACCCGCTGTTCGAGGAGTTCAGAGCGCATCAATTGCAGGGCTTCCAGTTTGCTGGCCCGCAGTATCAACTTGTCTGCGCCGTAAAGATCAGACATAAGACCGTAAAGGGCATCAACTTTGCGTCTTAACTGCCCTTCCTCGACCATTTTGTCTGGAACCCCGGTTTTAGGGCTGCGGACAAATTTTTCTATGAAGTGTTTCATTGGAAGCCCCTTTCTCGCCGCGAATTTACTCTCCTGCTACTGTCACCTTTAGGCTGGCCTGGACCTCTGGGTGAATTTTAACGTTTAGCTTATACTCGCCCAGGCTCTTGATGGGTTCCTTAAGTTCAATCTTTCTTTTGTCCAGCACAATCCCGTGGCTCTGCTGCAAAACATCACTAATCTCTTTGCTGGTAACGGAACCAAACAGCCTGCCGGACTTGCCCATCTTGGTCTTAATAATTAGGTTAACGTGTTCCAGCCGGGATGCCAGTTCTTTGGCGGCAGCCTCTTCTTTGGTTTTTTTGCGGTCACCCGCTGCCTTCTGCTCGGCGAGAATTTTCATGTTACCGCCCGAAGCCTCAATCGCCAAGCCCCGTGGCAGCAGATAGTTGCGGCCGTACCCTTCCGCCACTTCAATCACCTGGCCCTTGTTGCCCAGGGTCTTAACATCAGCCTGTAAAATTACTTTCATGAAATCCCACTCCTCTGCTAGGTAGACTCAGGAATCCTGCGAAAATTCAACACCAGATCGAACAGTCCCAAAGCCGCGATCATAATCAAACCGTAAACGCTCAAAAAGGCCATAAACACCAGCAAAACCTTTACGAAGCGGGGAATTTTGGCTGAAGCGAACATGTAGCTGGTTATAGCTGAACCCAGGACCAGACAGACAACAAAATACACAAAACCAAGGTTCAGACCCACATCCATCAACCAAACTATATTCCAGTTGTCACCGGCAAGATAGGAGGCAAGTCCAAGGATAGCGCCCCAGATGGCATACCAGGGGAGACTCCACTCCCGGAAGGGTCCGATTCTGGTCTTTATGCCCAAGGCCTTGTACACTACAAACCTGCTGAGCAGAAAATTACAGCCCACGGTAACAATGCCATTGAGAAACAGGACGGCAGGAAATATGGTGGCCCCGATCTGACTGTATTGCAGCAAGGCGTCCTTGGCCTGGTTTGCGTCCATGCCCCAGGTTGTTTGCATAACCTGCAGCATGTTGGCTTGTTGAAACATATCGGCATAAGCCTTCTGCAGCTGTCCGACGGGGTCGGGTCCTATTATATACAGGCTGAGCAGCACGTAAGGCAGCCATACCAGGGAACCCCAGAATAAAACCTTTCCCGGTTTCCAGGGCCGCTCAAAGCTGATAACCAGCACAAAAGACACTCCCAGGAGCAGGAGCCCCTTGCTGACAGCTGTAAAGGCGGACTGGGTGATAAAATAAACCCCGGCGCTTGCCAGGAGAGCTGTGACCAAAGCATAAATTTTGCCGCGCCGCAACCCCAGCCAGACAAAGGGGACAATAACCAAGATGTCTACCAAGAATCCCCAGGCGTCAAAACTTGCTGCCAGGAGAGGAATTCCCAGAGCGGCAGCAAAAGCCAGGGTGTCTTTGGTCTTTTCCTTAAATGTCACCGGTTCGTTCACCTCTTCTTAGCCTCCAGATAGGCCGTTAGGGCTGATAAGTCCCCATACCATTCTTCAATCTCATGCGAGGCGCTGATACTGGATTTTAAATTCTGTTCCATTTTAAGCTCAATTCTGGCAAAACTCAGCCCCAGCCGCCTCCCTAAGAGGTAGGTGCTGGTAATGATCCTTGCCAGGCTATCTGTTACCAGGTCTTCTCCGCCGCCGATTATCGCTTTGAACAACCCACCTACGGCGCTAACCATTTCAGCCTTCAGCCATTCAATCACCCGGTGGTTCTTTACAACATCTACTTCTTCAGTGGGCAGGCCCATTATCTCCATCCCCCAATCGAAACTTTTACCATAGTTATTTCGTTGAATTGACGGATTTTCCTTCAAAAGCATTAGACGTCAAATTTTTAGCGGGCAGCAACAAAAAAGGGGCCCCGGGGCCCCTTTGCGTAGCGATATCTTACTCAGTGGTAAAGGGCAGCAGAGCAATAGTTCTTGCCCTCTTAATGGCCAGGGTCACTTGGCGCTGGTGTTTAGCACAGTTGCCGGAAATCCGGCGCGGCAGAATCTTACCGCGTTCGGTAATATATTTGCGCAATTTGTTTGCTTCTTTGTAGTCGATGTTTTCTACCTTGTCGACACAAAAACTGCAAACGCGTTTGCGTGGCCTGCGACCGCGTTCACGCTTCATAAGCATTTCCCCCCTTAAAATGGGATATCATCATCATTAAAACTAATTTCGTTACCCAGCGAAGCGGTTGAGGACAAGGAACTGCCACCGGTGGTACCTTCTTTGGGACTCAAAAAGCGCACATTGTCGGCCACAACCTCTGTGATCCAGCGTTTTTGGCCATCCTGACCGTCAAAGCTGCGAATGTGCAGTTCCCCTTCAGCAGCAGCCAACTTGCCTTTGCTGAGGTAATTGGCACACAGTTCTCCCAATTGCCGCCAGGCCACGATATTAATAAAATCAGTCTCCCGTTCGCCTTGGGCATTTTTTCTGCTGCGGTCCACGGCCAGTGTAAAACTGGCCACAGCCACGCCGTTAGGCGTATAGCGCAGCTCGGGGTCCTTTGTTAGCCTGCCGATAAGTATTATCCGGTTAAGCATTCTCTATCCACCCACTCCACAAATATCCTAAGGCTATTCTTCTTTACTGGTAATCAAGTAGCGCAGAACTTCATCGGTAATTTTCAATACCCGTTCCAGCTCTTTGACAGTAGCGGCCTCGCCATTGAAATTCACCAGAGTGTAAAAACCCTCCCGGCGATCGTCAATTTCGTAGGCCAGCCTGCGCTTACCCCACTTGTCAACGCTTACAACCTCTCCCGCATTGCTGGGGATCAGGGCAGTGAATTTCTCAACTGCGCCGGCAGTGGCTTCTTCATCCAGCTCGGGCTTGAGAATGAAGATCATTTCGTAGGCTTTCATTTACGCACCTCCTCCCTATGGACTGATGGCCCCATGTCCAGGCATGGAGCAGGGAGGCAACTTAGAATTAAGCTGCCGTTTATCCAGTATACTACAAATTTACATTACAGACAAGAATTAAACATTAAATCTGAAATGGACCACATCTCCGTCCTGCATTACATAATCTTTGCCTTCCAAACGTACCAGCCCTTTGTCCCGGGCCGCGGACTGGGAACCCGAGGAGGTCAAGTCGGTGTAGCCGACCACTTCAGCCCGGATAAAGCCGCGCTCAAAATCCGTATGGATAACCCCTGCCGCCTGGGGCGCTTTCGTCCCCTGGCGTATGGTCCAGGCCCGGACCTCCGGCGCTCCGGCGGTAAAATAAGTCATCAGTCCCAGGAGTTGAAAAGCTGCCCTGACCAAGCGGTCCAAACCAGACTCACTCAGGCCGAGGTCCGCCAGGAACAGAGCTTTTTCCTCCTCGTCCAGTTCGGCAATCTCGGCCTCCAGCTTGGCGCAGATTAAGACAACTTCCGCCCCTTCCTGGCCAGCCCTCTTCCTAACAGCTGCGACCAGAGGATTATCTGAACCTGAGACCTCAGCTTCCTCAACATTGGCGGTATAGAGAACCGGTTTTGCTGAGAGTAATGGGAAGGACTTTAACAGCGCCCTTTCGTCCTCAGAGAAACCCAGGGTGCGGGCAGGCTTTCCCTGGTCAAGCGCCTCTTTCAGGCGGTCCAGCAGGGCCAGCTCCGCGAGAAATTTCTTGTCCCCGCTCTTTAGCATCTTCTGGGTTCTTTCCCGCCTGCGTTCGACACTTTCCAGGTCTGCCAGGACAAGTTCCAGGTCAATGATCTCAATATCCCGCAGTGGATCCACGTTTCCTTCCACATGGACCACATTGGTTTCTTCGAAACAACGCACCACATGGACAATGGCATCCACTTCCCGGATATGGGACAAAAATTTATTGCCCAGGCCCTCGCCTTTGCTGGCCCCACGCACTAAGCCGGCGATATCTACAAACTCCACCGTGGCGGGAACGATTTTCTGGGGATTAACCATTTCAGCCAGTTTTTGCAGCCTGAGGTCAGGCACACTGACAATTCCCACATTGGGGTCTATGGTGCAAAAGGGGTAATTGGCGCACTCGGCCCCAGCCTGGGTGATGGCATTAAACAAAGTTGATTTGCCTACGTTAGGCAGGCCCACGATTCCACAAGTTAAACCCAAGTCAAACTCCTCCGTTACAATACGTTTCACGCCTGATTATATAGAACTGTGCATTTTTTGGCAAATGGTACTGGCATTCCTTTTGGGTCTGAAAAACGCTGATTTCAGGTCGGTTGTGGCAGTCAGATGAACATTTCTTCCGCAAATTTTCAATTCTCGGTCCTGGTATGACTTACAATGGTGGTCCTATGCTTTTCCCGTGGTTTAACAAGTCCGCCGCCGGCCGGGGTCCCCGCGAAATCTTTGCCCTGAATTGTGCTTGACGATTTCGTGGGGTGGACAGGGGTATTCCTTGGCTTACGGTCAGCACGGCGGCTCGGACTTAAACGGGGTCCCCGCAAAATCATGTCCAAATGGAATGCACCGGGATTTTGTGGGGTAAAGATTAGGTGAAAATTTGCTCCAGAAAGGTTCATCCTCCCTGAAGTAGCAATGTCTTATAAGCAGCGTTTTTCTTGCTTACGGGCTATTCTTCCGGCGGTTGGACTTGCTTGATGAAGGCTTTGAAGCTTTTCTCGAATTTCGGCCTGGGTACCATGACCTGGTGGTCGCAGCCCAGGCATCTCAGCCGGAAATCCATGCCAACCCGGGTAATTTGCCACTCAAAACTGCCGCACGGGTGGGATTTTTTGAGTTTTACCACGTCCCCCACGTTAAACTTCTGCATTTTTTCCTCCCTCTGCGCTGCGGGATTCAACGTACACCTTTTTCAAATTGGGAATTCTTATGCCTTCCCGGGCCAGGGCCTTGACTATGCGGCGCCTCAATTCCCGTTCAATCTCCCATTGCTGCATAGGCTCGGTATAGGCCAAAATCCTCACCACCACAAAGTTCTCGCCCAGGTTTATAATACCTTGGACCTTGGGGTCTTCCACGATTTTTTCCTTAAACTCTGAGGAGATCTCCTGTCCCACTGCACTAATCAATTCCATGGCTTTTTCTATATCTTCGTCATAGGGCAGGCTGATGTCAACCATAGCCCGCATCTTACCGCGGTTAAAGTTCGTTACCGAGGTAATAGTGCCGTTGGGGATGATGTGCAGTTCACCGCCCCAGTCCCTGAGCTTCGTGGCTCTCAAACCAATCTCTTCGACAATTCCCTCATATTTATCCGTTTTGACATATTCTCCGACGGCATACTGGTCTTCAAATAAAACGAAGAAGCCGGAAAATACATCTTTGACCAGGCTTTGGGCGCCAAAGCCCACCGCCAGACCCAGAATACTGGCGCTGGCCAAGAGGGTGGTGGTGGAAACTCCAAACAGGCTCAGGATATTGAGCAGGACAAAAAAGGAAATTGCGTAAAACATGATACTGCGCAGCAGAGGGTAGAGGGTTTTTGCCCGGCGTTCCTGCAAGAGGAAAGTGCCTCCCGCCCTTTTGCTGAACACTTTTTTCAGTGCCTTGTCCAGGAACCAAAATAGCAGCCTGGCGATAATCAGGTACACAACCGCCAAAAATAGATTTCTGGCCAGGGAATAGGCATCCACCTGGGAAAAAATTTTGCCGCCAAACTCATGCAACCAGACTTCCACCTCAATCATCTCCATAAAACCTTAATCTATCGTGCTCAAAGCAGCAGCGGCAGCCTGGACAATTTTCGGGTCCTGGCTCTCCAGTTGGAGTTCCAGGACTGCCCGGGCAGGCTCAAACCTTATTTTGCCCAAAAGCCGGATTAACTGCAGCCTGGTCTGCAAATCTTCTTCACGGGCCAAAGCCTCCACCGCTTCCGGCCCATGGGCCAGGTCAGGAAAAGATACCAGAACCGCTGCGGCTTTTTTCCGCACCTGGGGACTTTTGTCTTTAAGCATCGGTAGGATCATTTTCACGGCTGCCCCGGAGTTTACCTGCTCCAGTATTTCCACTGCATAGAGCCGCAGCCGCACCTCTTCGCTGGATGCCAGTTCGGCCAGTGCGGGCAGGCAGGCTTCACCCATACTGCTCAGGGCTTCGGCAACTCTCGCCGGCAGCCACCTGCCCGTGC
>JAJYNB010000073.1 GCA_021786555.1 Bacillota bacterium
CGATCTGATGGTTACATTATAGGGAGACTCTATTAACTTCTTCTTAAAATTCTTTAAACATCTTTTGAAGCTTTCTTGGCACAAAAAACAGAACCCCAGACTGCTGGTCAGGGGCATTATGGGGGTAGGACTCACTATGTTAGCGACGGGCGCACAGGGTTTGCGCCCGTCTATTATCGGAAGAAGTAAAACGGGCAGGGAGTGAGTCATCCCCGGCAGGAGATTAGTCGAAACTAGTAGAAGCTATAAAGATTGAGCTAAAAGGAGCGGGGGTTGGCCCAGTTGGACTTCCCGGACCGGTACAAGGCCCGGGATGGAGAGGTGGAGGAAGCTTTGTTGTTGAAAGTGACTAACCTGGTCAAGGACTTTAACGGCAGAAAGTCGGTAGACGGAGTGAGTTTTTCGGTGGCGGCAGGGGAGGTGTTCGGGCTGCTCGGACCCAACGGGGCCGGGAAGTCGACTACTATTGCCATGATCTGCGGCCTGCTTTCCCCTGATCAGGGTGAGATCAGTTTCGCCGGGCAGGAGGCGGGCTCAGGCGCAAATGCCGTAAGACAATCCATTGGGCTAGTGCCCCAGGACATAGCACTGTATCCTACCCTGAGCGCCAGAGAGAACCTGAATTTCTGGGGCCGGATGTACGGCCTGGGGGGCAAGGTCTTGCGGGAGCGCGTAAATGGGGCTTTGGAAATAGCCGACCTGGCGGACCGGGCCAATGAACGGATTGAGACCTATTCCGGCGGGATGAAGAGGCGGATCAACATCGCGGCCAGCTTACTGCACCGGCCGAAACTCTTGATCATGGACGAACCAACCGTGGGCATCGATCCTCAGTCGCGCAACCACATCCTGGAGACGGTAAGGCTGCTGAATAATCAGGGCATGGCGGTGATTTACACCAGCCATTACATGGAAGAGGTAGAGTCGGTCTGCAGCCGGGTGGCGATCATGGACCAAGGCAAGGTGCTGGCCCAGGGGAGCCTTAAGGAACTGGCCCAAATCGCCGGGGGGCTGGATGTGGTTACGGTTGAAGCCCCGAGCATTGGCCAGGATGTGCAGGATTGCATTACCGCAATTCCTGGAGTGAGCGGAGTAACTGCCAGTTCTGGCCAGGTCCAGTTTTTGTCGACCCGCGGTTCGGAAGCCCTGCCTGAAGTGATGGCCTGCTTTGCCCGCCTGGGGCTAAAAGTGGGCGGGGTAAAAGTTAAGGAACCAAACCTGGAAACGGTCTTCCTCCAACTTACAGGCCGTACTCTGCGGGACTAGGGGGGCGGTGTCATGAAATTCGTGTTCATCGCCTTTAAGGATTTAAGAATCAGCCTGCGGGACAAAAAAGGCATTGCGCTGACGATTCTCATGCCTTTGATTTTGATTTTTATCCTGGGTATGGCCTTCGATTCCCGCTTCGGGGACAGCGACAGCGTCGGCAGCGTCAGCAAGTACAAGGTGGCATTCTACGCCAAAGATGAAGGTTTACTGGCTGCAACTTTAAGGCAGGATGTGTTTGGTTCCGAGGAAATCAGCAAAATGATTGAGGTTGTGGATACCACGGAACAAGCCGGCAAGGATATGGTGTCAAAGGGTGAGGTCTCAGCCTTTGTCCTGGTTCCCGAAGGTTTTACGGACCGGGTGATGCGGGGTGAAAAGGCAGAGCTGGAGCTCTACTCTGACCCGGGCAAGCCCTGGCGGAGGGAGATTACCAAAGCAGTGTTAAACAGTTTTACTTCCCAGGTCGCAGCAATTCAGACCGGAGTCAAAGCCATTGACGCGGCGGAACCCGGGATTGCCCCTCGTCTTATCCCCGCTGTGATGGAGAAGCTAAAAGCAGAGAACGAGACGGGGGAGTTAATGCAAGAAACCACCCGCGCCGGGCGCAAGCAGGTTTCTGCTTTTCAATACTACGCGGCCGGGATGACTGTGATGTTTTTGTTATTTACCGCCCTGGCCGGTACGAAGTCCGTTCTGGAAGAAAAAGAAGCAGGCACCTTTGGCCGGCTATTGATTTCGCCTACGCAAAGGGCGAGCTTCCTGGCCGGCAAGTTTTTGGGCATTATGCTGGTTTCCCTGCTTCAGGTTCTGGTGATCTACCTGGTTACCAGGTTATTGTTTAAGGTAGATTGGGGCAGTTCCCTGCCAGGTCTGGCACTTCTTACCCTGGCAGAGGTGGCGGCCAGCGCAGCCCTGGCTGTATTTGTGGCGGCCATAGCCAAGAGTTCCAAAACCGCTGACGCCCTTGGGACTATAGTCGTACAGGTGATGGCGCTCCTCGGCGGGAGCATGGTGCCCTTAATGGTTATGCCCAAGTTCCTGCAGCTGCTGGGAAAAGGCACAATTAACGGCTGGGCCCTGACCGGTTATCTAAAACTGATGGAAGGCCGCGGTTATGCCGCCGTTTTGCCGGAGGCCTCGGTACTGGCTCTGATTGCGGCTGCCTTCCTGACCTTTAGCCTGCTTGGCATGCGCTTCCAGGAAGGAGGGAGAATCTAGTGAAAAAGGTGCTAGTACTCACCTCAAACCAAATAAAAAAGGCAGCGGGCCAGAAGCTGTTCCTGGTGGTAATGCTCTTGTCGCCGCTTCTCTTTACCTGGCTCATCGGCTTGGCCCTGGGCGGATCCGGGGCAACGCAGGGATCAGCCAGGACTCCCTATTACCTGGTCGACAAGGACCGCTCGGAGATCTCCTCCTTACTGGCGGCAGATCTTAAGAAAAGTACCGGCTTCGAACCCGTTCCAGCCGGTGAGGAAAAGGCTTTTCAAGCCCTCGATGACCGGAAGGTAATTGCCGTGGCGGTGATTCCGGCCGGGTTTGGCGCAAAGCTGAAAGAAAACAAAGATCCCCTGCCGCTGGAGTTCTACAGCTTGGAGGGACGTTCCGAGACTATTGCCATCAAGCAGGACATCAGCGACTTTCTCACCCGGCTGAAGGCGTCGATTGCGGCAGCCAATGTCGCGGAGACGGTCCTCAAACCGGGAGTAAACGCTGGGTGGGAAAAGGTGTTCGAGCGCAGCAGAGAGGAGTGGGCAGAGGGTTCACCGGTTAAGGTGGCGGAGATAGATATCAGCCAGCCGGAGAAAGCGAGTGTGCCTGGCTTTACCCAGTCTTCTCTGGGCTTTACCATCATGTTTGTGATGTTTACCCTCGTGCTTTCCGTCGGCGGCATACTGGAAGAACGGGAACAGCGGACCTGGAACAGGCTTCTGCTAACGCCAACTTCACGTGCGCAGATCCTTGGCGGCTTTTTCCTTGGCTCTTTTGTCCTTGGTTACATCCAGCTGGCCCTTCTGGTTCTGGCCGGCAAATTCTTGTTCGGCGTGAACTGGGGGAGTTCCGTACCCGGACTTCTCATCCTGATGACTGCTTATATGCTCGCGGTGATGGGCCTTGGTACTTTTCTGGCCGGACTGGTGAGAACCCAGCGTCAACTGCAGGCGCTCTCCACCATAGTCATCACCAGCACATCCATGCTGGGAGGGGTATTCTGGCCGCTCGAAATAGCTTCCCCTGTTATGCAGGCTGCAGCTAAGTTCACCCCGCAGGGCTGGGTGATGACCGGCCTGACCGACCTTATTTTCAGGGGGAAGGACGTGCCTTCCATTTTGCTTCCTGCTGCTGTGCTGGCAGGAATGGCCGTCCTATTCTTCGGGGCAGGGGTAGTTTCGGTGAAACTTGCTAAGTAGCACAGAATTTCCAAATAATCTTGGATTTTCACTCCATAGGATGATTGCACAAAATCTTTAGCCTTTCAGAATCAAAAGGCTTGCCATGTGACGGATATATTGTACTTACCCCTGTGTTTATCAGCTTAACCCAACTTTCATAACAAGCCGCCAGGTCATATAAAAGTATAGGGTGATAGGGCGTTCCAGTAAAATTCAACATATTTCTTGCAGCATCGCCCACAAAAGCTGCTTTGTTTGTAACTATGGAAATACTGTCGTCTGTATGACCTGGCGTCAACAGTATACGACCGTCAACACCTAGTTCAGACAGGATATAATCATTATCCTGGTCAAGGATAATGTCCGATCCACGGGTGAAATATGGTACAAAGTTTTCTGACCAGTCTCTATTAAGGCATGAGTATATTTTAAGCATAAGGCGCAATGCATGGTTTGAATATTTTTCATCACGGTGTTTGTAATGAGTGCCAGTTTTTAGGTATTCAGCACATTTGCTGCTCATTATAACCTGTATTTTGGGATTGGCGGATATCATAAAATGTAAAAGCCCACTGTGGTCGTTATGGTGGTGGGTTAAGAACAGATGGCTTATGTCGGCAAGTGCAATACCAAGCTTGCCAAGATTGCTTAAAAAAGACTGCTTGTCGGACGCGTTTCCACAGTCAATCAGTAAGTAGCCGTCGTTGGCTTTCAGCAGATAGCAATTTGTCTGTGATAAGGTTATTGCTCTATTACTCAACATTTCGTTTTCCCTTTCGACAGAAAAGGTGTAATTTTCATATATTATGTGTTTAGTCACCCATCTGGGTGATGTTCAAGCGGAATTAAGACCATTATATTAAAAACAAGAAAATAATGTAAGTAAGGGTGAGTACATGGATAGGCAAGAGCTTTTGAAGTTGAACAGTTTTATTAACAAGTCCTATGAGTGTTTTTCTTTTGCCGAGTTTCTAAAACTGGCAATTTTGAAGCTTCATGAGCTTGTGATGTATGACAGCGGCATGTTTTTCTGCGGCATTAGCAGGGATTGCAGCTTTTTTAAGCCTTATATCGGTGGGAAAATTGAAGATTATTACAAAAAGCAAAGCTTTCCTGAAAAGGCGAAGTATTTAAGCCAAGGTGAGAACAGCAGTGCCGGCAATGAAGCGTATGTATATAAAGCTGCAGACTATCTTCATGGAGTTATTCAGATAGCAAATGAGCCACGTGCAGGTTTTCTTGCCGAACAAAAAGGTTTTCACATTGCGTGTATGCGTATCGTCAGCAAGGGTCAGTTTATGGGTGAAATATACCTGCACAGAGGCCAAGACAAGCCTGACTTTGATGACCATGACTTATTTACGCTTAGCCTGATGCAGCCTCATGTGTCTACTGTTTTTAGCATTATCCATACCATCACAGCCGTCAAGTACCTTGAAGCGAGCAATCAGTCATTCAATGGTTTGGGCATGTGTGTATTTGACAGTGATATGAGCCTTATCGGAGGGAACGTAACGGGTGTCGAGATTTTAAAAACTTCCACAGTATTCGGTTCCAGCGTTTTGTACCATGTAAAAGAGCTATGTGTTGATATTATGGGCGATGCAGCAATGAACAACCGCAGTAATGCCGGCTTGAACACCAAGCTGCTAAGAACCCAAAAAGGAGATATTAAAATTGAGATATTTCTTAATGACGAACGAAAGGCAAATAAGAAAATCCAATATGTGATAGTTATGCAATATTGCGACAAGGTCCAAATCACCGCAGACTACAAGTTTAAATTTACGAAGCGTGAAGCGGATATTATAGACGGGCTTATCCAGGGTAAAAACAACTCCCAGCTTGCAGAAGCCCTAAACATATCTGAAAACACAATAAAAACTCATATAAAAAGCATCTATAAAAAGACGGGAGCCAATAACCGGACAGAGCTCACTTACGTTTTAATGCTTAATAGATAATTTTTGGACTTATTGGCTGTGAACTCATGGCAAAAGGGTTATAGATGAGTCTGAAAGCAGCATTAAGTGGTAGAGAGGAGCAAAATAGATGAAAAAGGAAATGATTGACGGCATTGCAAACCAGTTGTTTGCCATGGGGGTGACATACACGTTAGACATCGGTGCAGACATTGTTGTCAACTGCGAGTTTCTGGACGCAGGCTGGAACACAGGAACCAAGAAAATCACCTACGAAGCTTCGGCCTATTTTGACGAAACCAGCAGAACGATTTTTCTATGGGAGTTTACAAAGGAGTTTGGTTCAGGATTTTCCTCCGGGGGAGACAGCGAAACCTCCTTCCAGATGGGCAAGACGCTGTACAGAAAAGTTAAAAGTGTGCAGTACGGAGTGGACGGCAAGGCTTATGAATACACGCTTGATTTAGGAGCGATACCTAAAGCCTTTAAAGAAGCAGCAAAAGCTCATGAATGGAAACTTAAGACCGTCTTAAAGCGTGAAAATGCTATGTATCCGACAGAAATGCCTTTGCAAAAAAATAATTCTTCTCAAGCTTTGCCTCCTGAACAGCCACATATCAGGCAGCAGCAAGATGCGAAGCCGCAAGGGCAGTTCTACACATATGGCCAGCCGAATGTGAAAGGCAAAAAGTCAGGCGCCCTTTGGTTGATTGTATTTGCGCTGGGCCTCTTGGTCACTGTAGCATTTTTTGTTGTAAACGGGGTATCTCCTTTAGGCTGGGTACTGGGAGCGATAGTATTCACAATAATGCTTACGCTGCAAAAGAAGTTTATTGCAAAAGGGTGTCTATTTACTATTGCTATATGGATTATAGTATCGGTCATATTATCAATCATTTTAGCCTTTGCAGCTAAACCAAGTGCGAAAGCAGAACCAAGAATCAATACGCAGCAGGGTCAGCCCGCGTTTTATGTTTCGAGGTTATACCGTACCTTGGGTGCGGGGAGCGTATATGAAAGTCCCAATGATTTTTCTAAAGCCACAGCCTGTTTGATAGGTGGTATTCACTTTTACATTGATGCAAATGACAAATATTCACCTTCAGTAGGGAATAAAGTGTCCACTGTC
>JAJYNB010000005.1 GCA_021786555.1 Bacillota bacterium
GGCTCACATAGACATAATGGCTGTCAAGGTATTGCTTCAACTCCGGTTCAAGCTTGCTTTGCGCCAAAAGGACAAAGGCTTTTGCCCCTTTTTTCCTCAGGTCCTCCAGGGCTTTCGGGGTCTGGGAGCCGGGTACAAGCCGCCAGCCCTTGCGTCCGCTGTAATAAAAAGTCATAGGAGGCGCCCCGTCCAAGACAAGCAGATCCCCCGGCCGCGTCAGCTTGGCGATTACCTGAGCCTGGTTCAGAGTCCGGTAGTCCACCCGGTAATAGTCTGGCAAGGACCAGCGGGCCGTGTTGAGGCAGGACAGCAAAATCAGGCTGCAAACCACAACCCCTGGGGCGTTACCCCAGAGCTGGCCCAGGGTTCCTCCAGCCAAAAGGCACAATAGTGGAATTAAAGGGAACAGGTAATACTCCAGCTGGATGCGGGCGCAGATAGTCAGGGTGTAAACCAATAAAACCCCGGACCATGCCCAAATGAAGGTGTTACCCACCCTGGCCCGGCGCACAAAAGGGGCAAACAGGGCCGTGATGAGTAAGGGAGATGTTACCATACGCTCAAAGGTTTTGCGCAGGTAAAGAAAGTCTGGCGGCGGAAAGCCCATGCGGTTTTGAATAATCCCGCTCACGTACCTCGTGCCTGAGACCAGGTGGACCCAGGAATAATAAATCAGGGGCGGTGCCAGTGCGACAACCACAAAGAACCAAAAGCTCTTACTCAGAAGTATTTGGCCCCTGAGCTTTTGCAGCCCCAACACCAATAGCGGCAGGGCCAGCATCACTGCGGGAAGTTTGGCCAGGACGGCCAGCGCAAAGGCGCCTGATGCCAGACTCAGGTTCAAGAAGCGGCCGGTCTGCAGCCAAAGCACCAGCCAGTAAACCGCTGCCAGCGAAAAAAATATCATGGCGCTCTCGGGCATCACGCTCCGGCCGTAATAAATAGCCATGGGGTTTACGGCAAAAAGACCCATGCCCAAAAGTCCGCTGTTGCAGTCGTACAACACCTTACCCAGGTAAAAAATTAAAATTAGAGCACCGGCTGAAAAAGCCAGCACAACCGCCCGGGCCAGAATATCCGATTGGCCGAAGATCTTCCATAAAACCGCCGTTAAGATCGGCACCACCGGAAATTCCAGTTCAGCGTAATTGGGAGGCGGCCCGTCATAATCCAGTTGGGGCAAGGGCGGGAAGAAACCGGACTGCAAAAAGTTCACCGCCATAGACGCTGTATCGGTCTGACGCCAGGCATGATTATCCAGCAGCGGATTGGTAATGCCATACAGCCTCAGGGCCAGTCCCAAGCCGAGCAGGGCCCAAAACCAGAACTTCTTTGCCACAGCATCAACTCCTGGCTACCAGGGAAACACCCATGCAAATCATCAACAGGCCGGCCAACCGCAGCCAGCTGAGGTTTTCTTTAAACAATACCCAGGAAGCAAGGACCACCACCAGGTACCCTAAACTGACCATGGGATAGGCAAAGCTCAGTTCCATTTTGCTTACGACCACTAGCCAGAGCAGAAAACTGGATCCAAAACAAATCAGACCAATCAACAGAACCGGAGTCGTCAATACCTGAAAGAACAATCGTCCCAGACCCTGTAAGGACAGTTGGGGGTGCAGGCCCCGCGCTCCCAACTTCGCCAAAACCTGGCCTACAGAGCCCAATAACACCGAAATCAGCAGCAGCGCCAGAGACCTCATGCTTCCACCTCGGGCTGCACCCCCAAGTCACGCTTCAGGCGGAAAATCAGGCTGACATAGCCGGCAATAGTCCTCAGGAGAGGCATCTTGCTTTTGCCCTGTTTAAAGTCATAGCGCAGCACAAGGGGCGCCTCCCCGCAATGCGGCCTTAAGACAGCTGATTTTAGCAGGATTTCCACCGACACTGCAAAGCCGCCGCTTTCAATCAGGCCGGTACCGTACTCGGACAGGACGCGGGCCAGGAAACCCGCCCTGTAGGCACGGTACCCCGAGGAATAGTCACGAACTCCCGGCAGGGGAAAGAACAAGGCCATCAAAACTCCCGCACCCCTGCTCAAGAAACGGCGGTAGAAAGGTAATCCCACCTGGCGCCCTCCCACCGCAAAACGTGAAGCCACGACGATGTCCAACCCCTGGGCAATCTGCTCTGACATAGCCGGAATAAGTTCCGGTCCGTGTGTATTATCTGCATCCATGGTAATAATGACATCTTCTGGTTCACTATCCCGCAGCACCGTCTCAAAGCCTGAGTACAGGGCCTCCCCCAAGCCCTTGTTCCGCCCGTGCTGCAAAAGTTCGACACCCCGTCCCTGATAGCAGGCCGCCGTTTGGGCAGTACCGTCAGTGCTGCCGTCATCCACAACCAGAATGCGACAGGGGTAATCCTGTAAGGCCTTCAGCATGCGGGGAAGCAGCAGTTCCAGGGCCTGGGCTTCATTGTAAGCAGGCAAAATAATAAAGAACATCTATCCACCCTCGTTCCACACGTCTTAACACCGTGGATAGTATGCCCCGTTAAAGCTTTATTGTTTCCAAATCAGCCGAATAGCTTGCTGACGATATACACCGACGCCACCAACCCCGTGATGTCGGCAATCAGCCCCAGTTTTAGGGCGTAGCGGTATTTCTTGATACCCACCGAACCGAAGTACACGGTAAGCACAAAGAAGGTGGTATCGGTGCTGCCCTGCATGGTAGAGGCAAGCCTGCCCAAGAAGGAATCCGGACCGTGTTCGGCAATGATCTGGGTGGCCACACCTAATGCCCCGGACCCGGAAAGCGGGCGCATAATGGCTAACGGTATGATCTGGGTAAGGTCCTGCCTCAGACCGAAAAATCCGAATACCGGTTTTAATAGGTAAGCAAGGATGTCTATAGCCCCCGAATCAACAAACACCTTTATCGCCACCAGCATCCCCACCAGGTAAGGAATAATTTTGACCGCTGTCCAAAATCCCCCCTCGGCCCCAGTTACGAACACTTCGTAGACCTTGACCTTGCGCAGGTAGGCCGCCAATGGCACCAAAAGTAAAAAAGCCGGGATAGCCCAGCGCGATATTTCGGCGATAATGCTCACAACCTGCCCCCCTTGCGCCGGCGAAAGAGGTAATCGGCAAAAATCGCAGCCGTCATGGCACACCCCGTGGCAAAAATTGTAGTGCCGATTATTTCCGTAGGATTGCCTGAGTCGGCTTTAAGCCTTACTGCGATGATGGTGGCGGGGATAAGGGTTAGAGCCGAAGTGTTCAGGGCCAGGAAAGTGCACATGGCTTCACTAGCCTCATCCCTTGTCTGATTGAGTTTTTGCAGTTCTTCCATGGCCTTGAGCCCAAAGGGTGTAGCTGCATTGCCAAGACCCAGGATATTGGCGCTGATGTTGAGGATGATTGCCCCCAAGGCTGGGTGATCCCGCGGCACGGATGGAAACAACAAACGAGTCAAAGGTTCCAGCGCTCTGGCCAGGGCTCTGACCAGACCCGCTTCCTCAGCCAGGCGCATTAACCCCAGCCATAGACTCATGATGCCAATCAGGCTAATTGCAACTTCCACCCCAAGTTTTGCTGCCGCCATGGCCGAGCTGGTTACTACATCTATCCTGCCCGTTAGGGCTGCCACAATAATTCCGACCGCCAATAAAAAGAGCCAAACCGCATTAACCATTCTTATCCCCCTGTCCTTTCACCACTAAGGTATGTGGACAAAGAGTTCCTTAGACTTAAATTTAGGGCCTGGCCGGTACGAAGCACAAGTTTACAGCAGCAACTTTACCCCCCCACGTGACATTTCTGAGGTTAGGATATACTTAATGCTGTGTAGCTCGGAGTGCAAGGAATAATTAGCCTGGATAAAATTCCTGTACTCGAGAGAATTATAGTTATCTGCCATAATCATTGCCACCGCCTCATCAATGTCATCGAATATGTACTTTTTGCTGTAATGATCCACGATTCCTTCGCAACGGTGTAGTATAGGTTTTATCCCAGTACACATACTTTCAGCAGCAGCATAGCATAGACCCTCGTCAATACTGGAGATCAGCATATAGTTAATTTTTTTGAACCACTCGATTTTTTGCTGATAACTTTTCCAACCCTCAAAAAAGATGAAGTCCTGTAGATGATGCTCATTTATAAAAAACTTAAAATATTCAACAGTTCTAGCGTCTTGAAATTGCCCGGCTATGAATAATCTGTATTTTTTGCTAAGCTTGTGTAGCTTGTGGAAAATCTCTAAGGTGAGCGGGATGTTTTTCTTAAAATTAATAAATCCTAAATAGCCTATATTGTAACCCTTTGATTTTTTCTGAAAGGGATATTTCTCCAAATTTACCCCACAAAATACTAAATCAACCGTTAGACTGCCTTTATTGATTTCTCGGGTTCTTTCTTCAAAAATCCTCTTAATATGGGGAGCAACGATAATCAGCTTATCCATGTTCCTCCAATCAACGTTTAGAATATTGTCCCCGTAAACTTCATAACCGTGAATTCTGCAAATCATTTTCTTTGCACTTGCCAGCGCATGTTTGCTGCCGTAAATAACCAGTTCATCACACCATTCAAACCAGCAAATGTCCGCCCACTTCATTCCATCGTCAACTTGGGTATACTCTGTGACGACTATCTTTCGAGTTTCATACTCAGCGGACAGGCCGGCAATGATATCATCTAAGAAACTGTCCATACCCGGTTTGACAAAGAAAACTAACTTGGGTTTGTCCCGCCCTGTTTGCTGCGACAACAAGCTTGCCAAACTGGACAGAGCTACCTCAATCTCCTGCAGTAACTTAGGGTCAACACAGCTCTCTTTGGCCAATTCGTAGGTTTTTACCGCTTGCTCCCCCTGGCCAAGATGTTGGTACACATATGCCAGGTTGTACAGCAGGTCAAAATCCTTTGGCTCTGTTTTCAACGCCTCTTGCAACACCGAGGCAGCTTTCCCCAGGTTTCCCTCCAGGATCAGGATGACCGCTTTCATGCTTTGGACTTGTATGTCCTGACTGACTATTTGTTCATACTCACTTATAACCTGCATGGCCTCTTGCAGCTGGCCCTGGCCGATGAAGTTGCTAATAGCCTTCTGAACCTCTACCCGGTGTTTCTCGAATTCTTCTTGCTCACGCTGTCTTTGCCGCAGGTCCGCCAGGAGCATTTCAATGCCTTTGCTCGTTGCCGGATAAGCTCTTAGAGCTTTACGAAGATATCTGACATAGTCAGCCTCACTAACTGTTCTCTTCTCTTCCGCCTGGGCCATATACACAAAGAACCGGGCCTCCTGGTCGTTTAGCAGCGCAACGTTTTCGCCTTGCAGAATGTAACCGCTATAAATTTTCTTGGCACTCAGGATTCCATCACGGACATAGTTTAAGAAGGCAGACTTATACTCGGCTTCCGGCAGCTTGCCGGTCAGCAACAAATAGCGTACCAGCACTTTGTGTACCCTGGCTTCAGCCACTCCCTCAGGCGGCATGCAGTCCTTAAGATACCCGCTGACAACTTGCTGGAAATCTTCATACTCGTCCTTAAGATAATTGACGAAGTTGCTGAACGTATTTTCCGAAGTGTTGAAGAAAACATCTCCCAGGGGCCTGTTCAGGCGCATCAGGAAATAGAGAACATCCGCAAAAAAGGTCGGACAGGTATTCATGTCTACCTCCTGCACCAACCCGGCAATTTTGTTCCCAGTTGCCGGGTCACCGGCTGAAAAAGCGAGCCTAATCCCATTTAACAGTTCATATTCAGTCGGGCCGTCGGCAAAGACCTGCAGATAGACCAATCTTTCGTCTGGCTGCAGCTGTTTTTTCTGGGCTTCCAGCGCAGCAAGAACCGCTGTCTTCGAGGGGTTCCCCTGCGCTACGGTCTCCTGGTAGTAGTGTTTCAACTCGTCAAGTTTCCCCCAGCTAAAGAATAACTGCACCTTGACCGGAATAACCTTTGGGGCGAATTCCTTGGCTTCTACCCTGTGCAGATTGTCCAGACACTTCTCATATTCTCCCTTTTGGAGGCGAAGCATAGCCAGCTCATAATTTACCTCTTCAACCCTGCCTGCGGTGAGAAACACTAAGTCCAGCCTGGCGGCCAGATTTTGATAATTTGGTGCCAGCTTAAGAAAAGTCTCGTAATGTTCGATTGCCGAATCAGTCTTGCCAAACTTCACTTCCATCTGAGCCAAACAAAAGTAGAGATCGATGTGCTCTGGCTCCAATTGCAGGCCTTCGATACACTTTGGCTCAGCTTCTTCATATTTGCCGTTGTCAATCAAACAGATAACCAACTGGTAGTAGACGTATATGTAGGAACGGCGATTAAGCTGTTGTTGCAGCAATTCGTAGGCTTTGAGAATTTCCACCAAAGCAGGTTTAATGTCTCCATGCATTTTATAGGAGTTTGAAAGCTGATAACGGTAATAGATACTACCTGGGTCTTGCTCCAGTTCCGCTTTTAACAGGCTGCTGGTCCTGAGGAACTTCCTGTCCATCAGTTCTTTATCCGTAATCAGATAGCCATAGTGCAGGAAGCTTGCCTCCAAAGCCAGGCTCTTGCCCTTGAATTTAGGCTGATTGTGGACCGAGCCCTCATATCTGACAAATCCGTTTTTAAATAACCGGGGGGATACCAAAACCCCTTTCAGAGCATCAGTCTCTTCTGTGATAAGGCTGAT
>JAJYNB010000419.1 GCA_021786555.1 Bacillota bacterium
AAGTTGTTGAATCTGTTGGAATAAGGGGTGATACTAGGCGGAGTTTTTCAACAGCCTGGAGCGCTTTTTTCTTGGGTAGAATGCAGCTCTCCTGCCCAGGGCATATTGTTATTGAGGTGAATGCAGTGTTTGGCGACACGATAGCTGCTGTATCAACTGCCATGGGTGAAGCAGGTATAGGGATAGTTCGCGTCAGCGGGCCTGAGGCAATGGAGATATTGAGCAAGATTTTTCGCCCAAAGAATCCCGAAAGATTCGCCAAGGGCTTGGGTTACCGCATCTATTACGGCCAAGTGTTTGATCCGGATTCCGGCAGCAGTGTCGATGAAGTCCTGGTCAGCGTTATGCGTGGGCCTAATTCCTTTACCGGAGAGGATGTTGTGGAGATAAACTGCCACGGAGGATTGGTTGCCCAGCGCGGGATACTTGCCTTATTACTAAGATTGGGGGCGCAGTCGGCAGAGCCCGGCGAGTTTACGAAACGGGCTTTTGTGAATGGAAGGCTGGATTTAGCCCAGGCTGAGGCTGTGATTGATCTTATCAGGGCCAAGACATCCCTGGGGGCCTCATCCGCCCTTGAACAACTAAGGGGACGGCTTTCTGATGAGGTAACGGGATGCAGAAATTCCCTCTTAGAGATTCTGGCTCAAATTGAGGCTGGAATAGATTTTCCTGAAGAAGGACTGGATTTGGATAGCGGCGAGATTTTGTTGGAAAAATTGCAGAACGTTATCGCGCGAATCGAAGAATTGCTTAGTGGTTCCAAGAGGGGCAAGATCCTGCGGGAAGGGTTAAGTACTGCGATTATCGGTCGCCCTAATGTAGGCAAGTCGAGTTTACTTAATGCTCTTTTGGGAGAAGAAAGGGCGATTGTGACGGACATTCCTGGGACTACCCGGGATGTTTTAGAGGAATATATAAGCATAAAAGGGATTCCACTAAAGCTGATTGATACTGCGGGGATTAGGACCACGGAAGACATGGTGGAGCGTTTGGGTGTGGACAGGGCCTTGAAGGCGCTGGAAAAGGCAGATTTAGTTTTATTCGTGTTGGAAGCTGGGCTCAGTCTTACTTCAGATGAGAAGAAGTTGTTGGCAGGGGTTCCCCAGGAAAAACTGGTCCTAGTGGTTAATAAGATTGATCTTGGCCCTGATTGGCGCCCCCCCGTAGAAGGACCTACTTTTTATGTGTCAGCCCTTGAGCAGCGCGGTATTGAGGAATTAGAGGACGGCATAATAGAAGTTGTAGCTGGAAAGCAAACCGCTGAAAGTGCTGTAGTCAGTAACATTAGGCATATAAATTCTTTGGAGGGAAGTGCCGCCAAGGTAAGGGATGCAGTTAGTTCGCTGCGGCACAGGATTCCGCCTGATGTGGTCTCGATTGATGTCCGGGCAGCTTGGGAGCTGCTAGGCGAGATAACAGGTGAGACCGTCGGTGAAGATTTATTGGATGAGATTTTTTCTCGCTTTTGCATTGGGAAGTAGGAGTGGAGCATGGATTATTCAGCTGGAAAATATGACGTTATTGTTATTGGTGCTGGCCATGCCGGATGTGAGGCTGCATTAGCCTCAGCCCGTATGAATTGCAGGACTCTTCTGCTAACGTTAAATCTGGATAATATTGCCTTAATGCCCTGCAACCCGTCGGTGGGCGGGCCTGCAAAGGGTCATTTGGTGAGAGAGATTGATGCGCTTGGCGGTGAAATGGCGCTTAATACTGACAAGACCGCTATTCAGGTCCGCACTCTTAACATGGGGAAGGGTCCGGCTGTTCATGCCTTGCGGGCCCAATCAGACAAAAAGGCGTATATGACTTCCATGCGCCGGGTTTTGGAGAACGAGCCAAGGCTGGACGTAAAGCAAGCAAGTGTGGAGAGGCTGTTGGTTGAAAGAGGGCGCATTCAAGGGGTTGTAACTACCACAGGTGCCAGATTTGAAGCCTTAAGTGTCGTCGTTACCACCGGTACATATTTAAAGGGCAGGGTTATTGTCGGATTCACAACTTTTACTGCCGGGCCCAACGGGCAATTGGCTGCCATGGGACTTTCCCAGTCCTTGCTGGAAAACGGTGTAGATTTGGGGCGGTTTAAAACCGGAACTCCTCCGAGGATTCACAAGGACTCGGTTGATTTTTCCAAGTTGGTTATCCAGCCTGGGGATGCAGAGCTGCCGCAGTTCTCCTTTTTGCCAACCTATAATCCGTTTTTGCAGGGTAAGGCTGAGCGGCAGTTGCCCTGCTGGCTGGGCTATACTTCAAGAGAAGCTCATTCCATTATCAGGGCAAACCTTCACCGTGCCCCTCTGTACAGCGGAATAATAGAGGGAACCGGGCCCCGCTATTGTCCTTCAATTGAGGATAAAGTTGTAAGGTTCGCCGGCAAGGAAGGGCATCAGATTTTTTTGGAGCCCGAAGGGTGGGAAACCAAGGAAATGTATGTGGCCGGATTATCCACCAGCCTGCCCGAGGATGTTCAAATCAGTATGCTGCGTAGTATTCCCGGTTTGGCCAAGGTGGAAATGCTAAGGGCCGGCTATGCCATAGAATACGATTATATAAAGCCCTATCAGCTCTCCCTGTCTCTTGAAGTTAAAAATTTGCCCGGCCTTTTTTCGGCGGGACAGATTAATGGCACTTCGGGATATGAGGAGGCAGCCGCCCAGGGTTTGCTTGCTGGGATTAACGCCGCGTTAAAAGCGCAGGGCAGGGATCCGTTTATTCTTTCCAGGTCCGATGCCTATATTGGTGTATTGGTCGATGACCTGGTGACTAAGGGAATTACCGAACCTTACCGGATTCTTACCTCCCGCGCTGAGTACAGATTGCTCTTACGTCAGGATAACGCGGATTTGCGTCTCACTGAGCTTGGCAGGGAAGTGGGCTTGGTTGATGATGAGCGTTACCGCAGATTTGATGCTAAACAGCAGCAGATCGATAGAATCAAACAAACACTGGCAGAAAGAGTTGTCAGCCCGGCTGAGCGGGAGTTTCAGGCTGTCTTGAGGCAGAAGAGTAGTTCAGAGCTGCGAGGGCCTATGAATGCGCTTGATCTTCTACGGCGGCCGGAACTGACGTTCGCTGATTTGATCCAGTTTGTCTCCTTTGCCGAGGATGTGTCAGGGGAGGTGGCTGAACAAGTTGAGATTCAGGTTAAATATGAAGGATATATTGAAAAGCAGGGCGCTCAGGTAGCCAGATTCCTAAAAATGGAGCAGCGCAGGTTACCGGACAATTTGGACTATGAACTGGTGACGGGTTTATCTACTGAAGGGAGACAGCGGCTAATTTTAGTGCATCCGCTTAACCTGGGGCAGGCGTCTCGAATCAGTGGGGTTTCCCCAGCAGATATATCAGTGTTGATGGTATATCTGGAACAGCGTCGCAGGGGTGGTCAGGCATGATGTTGGAAGAGGTCCTGCGAACGGGTGCGAGGGAAATTGGTTTTGACCTGACTGCGCAGCAGGTGTTCGCCTTTATGCGCTTTCTGGACTTGCTCCAGGAGTGGAATAAGAAGTTTAATTTGACTGCAATTACTGATGAACAGGAAATAGTGGCGAAGCATTTCCTTGATTCCTTGCTTTTGGCTTGTTACATACCAGCCAGCGGATCATTGGTGGACGTGGGGACCGGCGCAGGATTTCCAGGCTTGCCCATAAAAATTGTCTATCCGGAACTCGGAGTTACGCTGGTGGATTCTCTGGCGAAACGGGTTTCCTTTCTGGAAGTGGTGGTGTCTGAATTAGGTTTAGAGGGTGTAGAGGTCTTACATTCCAGGGCTGAAGATATGGGTAAGAGGGTTGGCATGCGTGAAGGGTTTGACAGTGTAGTTGCCAGAGCCGTGTCACGCTTGAGTGTACTGAGTGAATATTGTCTGCCTTTGGCCAAAGTGGGTGGGCGGTTTATTGCTGCCAAGGGGCCTGGCGTGGATCAGGAAGTCCATGAGGCCGCAGGCGCTCTCCGTATTCTGGGTGGGCAGCTGGTCAAGATAGTGGAGACAAGACTTCCGGGTAAGCCGGACATTAGAACCATTGTAATCGTCGATAAAATCTGTTCAACTCCTGCTCAGTACCCGCGTAAAGCGGGACTGCCAGAGAAAAAGCCGCTGGAAGGAACCTGAGTTTGGGTTCCTTTTCTCTTCGCCACCAACCGTTAAAACCTGGGAAGTTTGGTTTGGGAGAAGGAAGAACAGGACGCAGCGTGGAATATACAGTAGATGCTGTGGGAAAGGGCGATTTATGTGGGCCAGATAATTGCTATTGCGAATCAAAAAGGCGGTGTGGCTAAAACTACGACTGCTATTAACCTCGGGGCTTGTTTGGCTGAATTAGGGAGCACTGTCCTGGTAGTTGACAATGACCCACAAGGGAATGCTACCAGCGGCTTGGGAATTGAGCGGGACAATGTGAGCCAATGTCTGTATAATGTTATTATTGACGGGGAACCCCTTGAGGAAGTTATTCTGGCGACGGAAACCCCGGGCCTTAAAGTGGCTCCCGCTACCATTCAACTCGCCGGGGCGGAAATCGAACTTGTTTCCGCCATTTCCCGCGAGCACAAATTGAAAAGGGCCATTGAGAGTGTGCGTGACGATTTTGACTTTATCATTATCGACTGTCCGCCTTCTTTGGGGTTATTGACACTTAACGCGTTGACTGCCGCTAATAGAGCCCTAATTCCAATTCAGTGTGAATATTATGCTCTGGAAGGATTGTCTTTGCTGATGAACACCATCAAACTGGTGCAAAAGCATTTAAATCCTTCGCTGGAGATCCTGGGTGTACTGCTGACGATGTTTGATGCCAGGACTAACCTGTCAATTCAGGTAGTGGATGAAGTTAAAGCGCATTTTCCCGGGAAGGTTTTTAAGAGTATAATCCCTCGTAATGTGCGATTAAGTGAGGCGCCAAGCCATGGTCAGGCCATAATATCTTATGATTCGAAGTCTCGGGGGGCCGAGATTTACAGGGAGTTGGCCAAGGAGGTCTTAGAGCTTGAGTAAAAAGGGTCTTGGCAGGGGTCTTCAGGCCTTGATTCCCGCTCCTGAGAATCAGGATACGGGAGTAAGGGAAATTTTGTTAGACCGTATCGAAGCAAATTCCCGTCAGCCGCGTAGGCAGTTTGATCCTGGGAAGTTACAGGAGTTGGCCGATTCCATTGCTACCCACGGGGTTGTTCAGCCTATAGTTGTAAGGGTTAAGGTCCCTGATAGGTTTGAAATAGTTGCCGGTGAGAGGCGTTTCAGGGCATGCCTGTTGGCTGGGCTCAAAACCGTTCCTGCTGTCTTGCGGGAGTGCAGTGATGCTGAAATGGCGGAGATTGCCTTGCTGGAGAATATTCAGCGTGAGGACTTGAATCCGATAGAGGAAGCCAACGCCTGTAGGAGTTTGATTGAGGAATACGGTTTTACCCAGGAGAGTCTGGCTTTGCGGATTGGCAAGAGTCGGCCTTTTGTCGCCAATTTATTAAGGCTCTTGTCCCTTCCTTTGCAGGCTCAACGTTATTTGGCTGAGGGGAGGATTTCTGTCGGCCATGCCAAGGCTTTGTTGGCTTTAGATGATAAATCTTTGTTGATGCTGGCCTTGGAAAAGGTTGTGAGGTCTGTTCTATCCGTGAGAGAAACTGAGGCACTGGTCAAGAGCATTTTAGATAAAACCCAACCCGAGGTACAGAAAGGGAAGTCCAGCAAGCGAGAGGAAATTGATCCGGTTGTTGCGCAAATTGAGGATAGGCTGCGCGCCTTGCTCCGTACCCAGGTTAAGATTAAGGCGTCGGGCGCCAAGGGTAAAATAGAAATTGAGTATTACAGTAAAGAAGAGTTGAATCAAATTGTTGACACTTTGATTGGAGAGCTGAGTTAGATTCTGCTTAGAGCAGAGTGGTGAAATGAGTGCCGGTTTGCGGCTCCAGTTTATAATGTTCCACGTGGAACATTATAAACTGGAGTTTTTGCTTGGCCCGCTGCTAGGGAACAGCCATTATTAAGGAAGAACAGCGGCTGTCCCCTTGCTGTGGCTGAGTTTTTATCTGAGTCGGGCCGGTCTTGTTGTTGGCAAAGGAATAAAATGTTCCACGTGGAACATTTATGTATGCTGCGGTGTCTGTTTTGCGAAAGCATATGTGGGTGGAGGCCTTGGCTTGCTTAAAGGAGTGGCAGAGTTTACACGTTGACGGCCTGCCCTCTTGTAGAGAAATAACGCTCAGCTGAATGGGGAAGTGGAATGGATTTTTCCTAAGTGAGTGTCTCCTTACGAAAAGGTAACTGGATAGAGCGTTCGGGTTTCAAACATGCAGCTGTCCAGTGGTTAATTTTCTGTGGCGGATCAGAAGGCTTGCTGCCTTCACATAAACTCTGTATCAAGCGTGAGAGCCTTACGTGGAATTGAAATGTTCCACGTGGAACATTTCCTAGCCTTCGTAGATTAAATTTCGTGGGGGCCCCAAATATGAATGTTGGCTACGTTTACAGCCAGGGGTCCCACTGCTTTCCTGCTGCTTAAGATTAGTGGGAAGGTCAATGAGGATGCGAGCCGAAAAGTATTCTAGGCGACGTAGTCTGCTGAACGGAGCAGAAAGTAACCTCGACCGAGTAGACCAGAAGCTTGTTTCAGGGCAGGAATG
>JAJYNB010000134.1 GCA_021786555.1 Bacillota bacterium
GCAAAGCGGCGACCCCTATGTGGACCAGCTCAAGGCCAGTATCGCCGCCTTGGTACGTCAAACCGGCGTGGGCCGCTGGCAGCTGGCTTTCCAGAGCAAAGGCGGAGGTCAGGGTGAATGGCTTGGCCCGGAGGCGGAAAAGGTGATGGACGAGCTTAAAGCCTCCGGCAGGAAACACGTGCTGGTATCCCCCATAGGCTTTGCAACAGACCACATTGAAACCATGTATGACATCGATGTGGCGCAAAGACAATATGCTCAGTCCCTCGGGCTTGATTTTCAGCGGGCCCGGGCTCTAAATACGGCGCCTGAATTTATCCAGGTGCTGGCCGAAACGGCCCAGGCTGCATTGTCCGACCCTGAAGGAGTGGTTCGATGAAAACAGCGGTTATCATCGGTGGCGGTGTCACCGGCCTTGCAGCAGCATACCAGCTGCAGGAAAAGGCAAGAGAAGCCGGTCTGGCTCTGCAGTGCCTGGTCATCGAAAAGGACCCCAGGCTGGGCGGCAAAATCGTCACCGAAAAGGAACAGGGCTTTTTGATTGAAGGCGGGCCTGATTGCTTTGTGCGGGAAAAGCCTTCGGTAATAAAACTCTCCGAACGGCTGGGGATCACGGACAAACTCCTGCCCAGCAATGACGCCACCACAGGCACCTATGTCCTTTCCGGTTCCAAGCTGCACCAGCTTCCCGACGGGTTGATGCTCCTGGTACCCACCAAAATCATCCCCTTTGCTCTCAGCCCGCTCATTACCTGGCCCGGCAAAATCCGCATGGGCCTGGACTTGCTCCTGCCGAGAAAGCGCACTGACTCAGACGAGTCCCTGGCCTCTTTCGTCAAACGCCGCCTGGGCCAGGAAGCGCTTGACAAGATCGGTGAACCACTCATCGGGGGCATTCACGGCGGCAATTCCCAGACCATGAGCCTAAAGGCCAGTTTCCCCCGCTTCCTGCAGATGGAGAAGGACTACCGCAGCCTGATTCTGGCCATGCTGGCAGCGCGGGCCAGGAGACCGGCACCTGCGCCGGCGAAGCCCGGTGAATCCAAGAGAACTTATTTCATGAGCTTTAAAGGCGGCATGATGGACCTGATCGATGGCATTACCGCCAGGCTGGATAGCGCTAACCTGCTCACCTCCTCGGCGGTGGAAAGGATTGAGCAGTCGGGGGATCAGTACAAGGTTCAGATCACCGGGCATGGTTCCGTGACGGCCGACGCGGTGCTCCTCACTGCTCCGGCCTGGGATGCAGCCGCACTCCTGGAAAAGCTTGATCATCATATCTCGGATAAGCTGCGGAGCATACCCCAGGCCTCTTCGGCAACCGTCAATCTGATTTACCGCCGTGAGGACGTGCCCGGGGACCTTGGTTCCTTCGGCTTTGTCATTCCCGCCAGTGAAAAACGGCAAATCAACGCCCTCACCTTCAGTTCGGTCAAATGGGACTACCGCGTCCCCAACCCAGATTATGTGTCCATGCGCACCTTTGTGGGCGGCGGCCGCAACCAGGAACTGGCCCTGCTTGAGGATGCAGAGCTGCTTGAGATTGCCCGGCGGGAGCTGCAGGACATTCTGGGCATTAAGGCCGCACCTCTCTCCGCCCGGGTCCACCACTGGGTTGAAGCCAGGCCGCAATACATCCTGGGACACCTGGACAGGATAAAGTTAATCGATGACCGCCTTGCTCAGTACCACCCCGGCGTGTATCTGGCAGGCGCATCCTATCGGGGCATCGGCGTCCCGGACTGCATCAACGACGGTTTTAAAGCCGCCGAAGCTGCCCTGGCCCACCTCACCCGGGGGAACAACCACCTGGAGGCGGCAAGATGACCTGCCTATGCAAAAAAGAATACACAAACAGTGAGTCAGTCAGGGGCGCTTCCAGGCTGACTCAATTTTTTGAGTCACTTGGGGACGGTTCTCGACCGACTCACTTTTTTGTCCTGGAGTGCCTGATTTAAAACCCCAGGACAAAAAGGTAATTGACAACGGTTATCGTTTAGCCTTATACTTACCTTAAAGTTAATGATAATCATTATCAATCAAAGGAGGGTATCCTTGTGTTAGCAGCATTTGTGGTAATGGTGCGGGAAGGTTTGGAAGGCGCCTTAATTGTGAGCATATTGGCAGCGTACCTGAAAAAAATCGGCCGGCCCAGTCTTAACAAGTACCTGTTCCTGGGCTCCGGCCTGGCGGTACTGCTCAGCGTGGCGGCCGCTCTGCTCCTGGCTGATATGTACAGCAACGTGGGCCCGGCCTTTGAAGGCGTGGCGACCCTGCTGGCGGTTGCGGTTCTTACTTACATGGTTTTCTGGATGTCAGGCCACGCCAAGGACATGCGCCAGTTGTTACAGAATAAGGCTGATACGGCGGTATCCTCGGGCAAACTTTTTGGGCTTACTTTCCTGGCCTTCATCTCCGTTTTCCGCGAAGGGGTGGAAACAGTCCTCTTTCTGGCGGGGGTACGTGCCAGTACCGGCTGGCAGGCTATTTTTGCCGGAGTTGGCCTGGGAACGGCCCTGGTCCTGGCCTTAAGCGTGATTATTTTCCGCCAGGTTTACCGTTTTGACTTGAGAAAGTTTTTCAGTTACACCAGCCTGATTTTGCTGGTGTTTGGGGCCGGACTGGTGGGCCAGGCCGTTGTGGCCCTGCAGGCCGCGGGCTGGCTGCCCGGCACGGTTACCGCCTGGAACACCAATTGGCTGATTAATGAGCAAGGGCTCCTCGGTTCCGTTCTGCGGGCACTTGTGGGGTACTCAGGCGAGCCATCCCTGCTCCAGATCATCACCTATTTGGGATACCTGGCCATGTTTGGCTCCCTGGCCTGGCCCTCCTTAGGCCTGGGTGGCACAGCCAAGAGTGAGACTGCAGCCACTGCCGCAGCTCCCTGCCAATCCGAGCAGTACGCCGACCCCTTTTCTTCCTGTGGCCGGGACTACAACTTCTGGCTTTACAGGCTGCTGCGCAGCAGGTGGTTCCCCAGCCTGCCCATGGCCCTGATGGGCGTGATTTTCCTGGCCCTCCTGGCCACAGCCCTGTTTGGGATCAAAATTGGCCCCTTCACCAATACCGGTTCCCTGCAGTTGGGGCCGTTCAGCACTTCGGAAGATCAAAACAGCCTGTTTAACCTCACCCTTTGGATTATTTGGCTGCCCCTGGTTTCCGTCTTCACGGTCCTTACAGGCCGCCTATGGTGCGGCAACCTCTGCCCCCTGCGCCTGGCATCCGATTTCAGCCGCAATATTGCAGACCGCCTCTTCGGCCGCCCTGCCCGGACCAAGCCCTATATGCGGGTAGGCTGGCTGCTCCCCCTGATGTTTATCTTAATCACCTTTGTGGTTAAGACTTATCCTGTGCAAAAAGTCGCCCGCTACGGGGCCATTCTCTTTCTGGTTATCTTTGTTCTGGCCTCCCTGGTCAGCTTCCTGTTTCAGAGGGGCACCTGGTGCCGTTACGTCTGCCCAATTGGAGGTTGGTTGGCACGGCTGGCACGTTTGAGCATTGTGGGAGTTCGGCCCAATTTGTCTGCCTGCAGCACCTGCCGCAGCCAGGAATGTCTCAAAGGCACCGCCCAGGCAGAACGCTGCCCCAGCTTTCTCAACCCCAGCCGTTTGGACTCCAACCGGTACTGTCTGGAGTGCTGGAACTGCGTAAAAAACTGCCCGTCGCAAAAGTCGGGCATGCGGGTGGGCCTGCGCCTGCCAGGGTCTGAACTGATGCAGCCTCACTCCCCTGATATTTGGGAATCGGTCTTTGTCTTCGGCCTACTGGGCATGTACACCGCCGCTTCCAGACAGGGAATCCTCCTGCCTCAGGTACCTTTCCTTTGGGTCTTCACCGGGCTCATTCTGCTGGCGCTCCTTGCCTACGGAGCCCTTAGCTGGGTTGTATCCAAGCTGGGGGGCATGTCCTTCCGCGAGGCCCTGACCAACATCGGCTACATCTTTCTTCCCTTTGAATTCGGCGCTGCCCTGCTCACTTTTAGTGATGATTCCCTCAGCTTTTTCCACATCTTCACTCCGGCAGCCAGCTTTTTACTCGGTTTAGGCTTCGTCTGGAGCAGTTTCCTGGCGGTTTCAATCTTGAGAAACCACACCGGTAACGAACGGAAGACCCTTATGGCCCTCCTGCCGGTGGCCGCGGCACTTCTTATCCTTCTGTTTATGTGGGCCGGCTGGTATACGTCAGGTAATGTTATCGATTTGACTTAGGCTGATGCTGATGTTTGTAACCTTAAATTATCAACAGGATTGTCTTCTTTACGCAAATTATATAAACTAAAAGAGGTATTTGGCTGTCAAGAGCAGAAAATACCTCCCAAATGTCAATAATACAGGTAGTAGTACCTTAATCAGACGGGGGTATGCACATGGTATTAGGTGAAACTTCGTCAGGCATCGTAGTTTTATTCATGTTGGTCTTGGCCGTGCTCCTGACCCGGCATTACCTGCAAAAGCGCCACGCTTATACTTTGTGGTGGTCAGTATCCTTTTGGCTGGCCTTTACTGCAGCCATCACGGACTTTATTTCCTACCTAATGCACGGCTGGTCCCTTTGGCAGTTCCGCATCTACCTGTTTTCCGCCGCAACCCTGGTCGCCTATATGGGCGCAGGTACTGTCTTTCTGTTTTCGCAGCGCCTGGGCCGCATCTACGTAGGTGTCATGAGCCTGGTGTCCCTGGCCATGCTCTACAGTCTGGCCACCACTCCCATCGCAGCTATTGCCACAATGCCGGCCGGTGAACAGGCTGAGAACTTTGTTCCCACCGGCATCGCACCCTATTTTGGCATTTTAAGCGGAGTCGGAGCTCTGGCCCTGTTCGTAGGCGCCCTCTACTCCTGGTACCGTTCCAGGCTCTCCTACAACCTCTGGATCGCCGCCGGAGCCCTGATCTTTTCCGCCGGGGGAGCGGTAGGGAAATACCTGGGTGTGTATCAGTTGTTCTACCTCTTCCAGGCCATCGGCTCTCTTGCCCTGTATTACGGCATAGTATCCAGCTTCAAAGCCCGCTCGGTAGGCAATTAACAGAATTCGAAGCCCCTCCTGCTGCCAAACCGCCCCTTACGATACGGCTTGAGCAGCGACCTGCAGATTGCGCCGCGACTAAACAGTTGCGGCGTTTAAGTTTTCAGCTTGTGAAACTATTAAAGTTCTACAGCTCGCAGCTGTCGGAGAAGCCGGCGGACGGGACCCCGAGGGCCTGGAGGAGCCTGGCCCAGTAATTTACCTGGGCCGCTGTGCTGGCCAGAATCACCATCTCCCGCTCTGTGAAATGTTCTTTCAACCGGTCAATCAGCGGCCTCGGGAAACTCAGGGGAGTCCCGGAAACGCACTTAGCATACTCTATGGCCAGCTTCTCCCGGATTGAAAAAGTACCAACCTTATCTATATCCGCCCTTCCCTGTAAAACCGCCAATTCAGCTTTGCTGAGGCCGCAGTCTGCGTATTCATGCGAATTCATGTCAATGCAGAAAGGACAGGAGACCGCAAAAGAAGCCTGGATTCTGACGATTTTCAGAATCCTCTTATCCAAGTCTTTCTTGCCGTTAGCGACCAGGGACTCCAGCACACCCGACCCGACAGCTGTTTTCGGGTACCAGGCCAGAAGCTTGGGCGGCAGCAGGTCCTTGCCGGTGATTTTCCTGGCCAGCCAGATCCCGGGCCTTAAGTAAAAGGGAATCTTCGGCGGCGGAGTGATAAAAGCTTCCATGCCCATAGACCTCATTTCTGTATTTACATGTAGCGAGGGTCCACCCGCTGAAATTCGCTTTCCGGCACCTGCAGGAGCTTGTCCAGGGACTCGATCATCGCGGCTCTGTCCTGGGGCAGCCTGCCGTTAACCCAGCCAAAATTGGAGACATGGTCACTGACAAGTTCGCCCGGGCCCGTCAGGTTTTCGATGAGCAGCCTGGTTTCGCGCAAGGCCTGGTGCGGGCTCAAGAGCTGAAACCTCCCCTGCTTGTATTCCTCATAGAGAGGAGTACCCCGTACAGGGTTATAAGTGCGCAGGCGGGTGAACTCAGGCGTAATTGCATTCAGTACCCTGGCGCTTTCCCGTGCATGCTCGTGAGAGAGCTCGGGCCCGCCGATGCCAATCAGTATGTACTCGCTCAGCTCGATACCGGCCTCGCGCACCTCGAGCCCGGCTTCAATCATCTCTGAAGCCGTAAAGCCTTTGTTGATCCGGGCCAGGACAAGGTCGCTGCCGCTCTCCATCCCAGCGTGAATCCGGGTCAAACCCGCCTGGCGCAGGCGCTGCAGCTCCTCAAGTCTTTTTAATTTCAGGAACTTGGCGGAGCCGTACATGGTCATACGGGTCAGGCTGGGAAAGAGCTTCCCTGCATACTCGAGGATTTCCGCCAGCTGGTCTGTCTTCATGAAAATGGTGTTGCCGTCCGGGAAGAAGATGCTCTCCACCCCTGGGCCGTAGTGAGCGAGGGCCATGTCCAAGTCTTCTTTTATTTCCGCCACAGGCCGGATGCGGAATTTCTTCTTGCGGTACATACCGCAAAAGGCGCAGCGGTTATGGGGGCAGCCGATGGTGGCCTGGATCAGCAGGCTTCCCGCTTCACTGGGAGGAC
>JAJYNB010000263.1 GCA_021786555.1 Bacillota bacterium
TTGCTTTTATGCTATTTTGGAATCTCTAAAGACTTTGGAGCCTGATGAGACCCTGCTGGTCCAGTCGGGCAAGCCGGTGGGGATTTTCAGGACCCATGAGATGGCGCCCAGGGTGCTAATTGCCAATTCCAACCTGGTTCCGGCCTGGGCCACTTGGGAGCATTTTAACGAGCTGGATTCTAAGGGATTGATGATGTTTGGCCAGATGACTGCGGGCAGTTGGATTTATATCGGGGCGCAGGGTATCCTGCAGGGGACCTACTTGAGCTTTGTGGAAGCTGGCACGAAGATGTTTGGCACGCCTGATCTTAAAGGGCGCTTTATCCTCACCGGCGGTATGGGCGGTATGAGTGGAGCCCAGCCCCTAGCGGGAAAGATGGCTGGGGCTGTAATCGTGGTAGTTGAGGTGGATAAGGCCAGAATCGAGCGCAAGATCAGGGAAAAGTACTGCGATTTGCAGGTGGAAAGTCTTGACGAGGCCTTGAAACTGGTGGAGGAATACAGGGACAGGCGTGAAGCGGTGTCTATTGGTTTGGTGGGTAACTGCGCTGATGTGCTGCCTGAGCTGGTTAGAAGGGGAGTAACCCCGGATATTGTGACAGACCAGACCTCTGCCCATGATCCCATCAACGGTTATGTGCCCAATGGCATGAGCCTGGCAGAAGCTTTTGAATTGAGGCAGCGGGATCCTAAAGCTTATGAACAAAAGGCTATGCAGGCGATGGCTGTGCACGTCCAGGCGATGCTGGATTTGCAGAAGGCGGGGGCGGAAACCTTTGACTACGGCAATAACATCAGGGCCCAGGCCCAGAAGATGGGAGTGAGGGATGCTTTTAACTTCCCGGGCTTTGTGCCGGCTTATATCAGGCCTCTCTTTTGTGAAGGGAAGGGACCTTTCCGCTGGGTTGCTTTGTCCGGTGACCCTGAGGATATCTATAAGACGGACCGGGCGGTCATGGAGATGTTTGCCGGTGATAGGGCGTTGGTCAACTGGATACAGATGGCTCAGAAGATGGTGGCCTGGCAGGGGCTGCCGGCAAGGATCTGCTGGCTGGGCTATGGCGACAGGCACCGTTTTGCCCTAAAGGTAAATGAAATGGTAGCCAGCGGGGAGATAAGCGCGCCCATTGTCTTTGGCCGGGATCACCTGGACTGCGGCTCTGTAGCTTCTCCCAACCGGGAGACAGAGGCAATGCTCGACGGCAGCGATGCCGTATCGGACTGGCCTATTCTCAATGCCCTCGTAAATACGGCTAACGGGGCCAGCTGGGTATCTTTCCACCACGGTGGCGGGGTTGGCATGGGCTACTCCCAGCATGCCGGCCAGGTAATAGTAGCTGACGGCACTCCCGAGGCAGCCAGGCGGATCGAGCGGGTGATGATTTCTGATCCGGGTATGGGCATCATCCGCCATGCCGATGCGGGTTATGACAAGGCTGTTAGAATTGCCAGGGAAAAAGGGGTTAAAATCCCCATGCTTAAATAACAGATTCCAAAGGAGTATCCCGTGAAAGCTGATTTACTCATTACTAATGCTAACCAGCTGGTAACTGCCGTTGGTGCATCGGACCGGCCAAAGATTAAGCATGAGTTGGCTGATTTGGAAGTAATCCCGGACGGGGCTGTTGCGGCTGCAGGGGAGCACATCCTCTGGGTAGGACCCACCAGGGATTTGGACAAATACTTAGAGGCAGGGCCATCCACCCGCAAAATCAACGCGCGGGGGAAAACTGTCCTGCCCGGCCTGGTTGACCCCCATACCCATTTGGTTTTTGCCGGTTCGAGGGAGCATGAACTGGAGCTAAAGCTAAAGGGCGTGCCTTACCTGGAGATTTTGGCCCAGGGCGGCGGCATCCTGAGCACAGTCAGGGCCACCCAGGCAGCATCGCAACAGGAGTTAGTACAAATTGGAGTAAAATATGCCCGCCAAATGCTGGCCCAGGGGACCACGACGGCTGAAGCGAAGAGCGGATATGGGTTAAGCACGGCAGATGAGCTGAAGATACTGGCAGCCATCAAAGAGATTGATGCTGCCCAGCCCGTTGATTTGGTGCCTACTTTTTTAGGGGCTCACGCCATTCCGGCTGAGTACAAAGGGAACCCCGCAGGCTATGTTGACCTGGTAATCGAAGAGATGCTCCCTCAGGCTGCCCAGCTGGCCCAGTACTGTGACGTTTTCTGCGAGCAGGGCGTATTCTCGCTGGAGCAGTCCAGGCTCATTCTGCAGGCCGCACAGGCCTTGGGGATGAAATGCAAGCTCCATGCCGATGAGATTACCCCCTTGGGCGGAGCAGAGCTTGCCGCGGAACTGGGGGCGGTTTCTGCCGACCACCTTCTGGCTGTATCCGACGAGGGAATCCGCCGGATGGCCGAGCGGCAGGTGCTGGCGGTACTGCTTCCTGCCACGACTTTTTATCTCAAGGAGCCCAATTACGCCCCGGCCCGCAAGATGATCGAAGCGGGGGTGCCGGTGGCGTTGGCTACGGATTTTAACCCCGGCAGCTGTCCCAATAATTCCCTGCAGCTAGTTATGAGCATAGCTTCTCTGTACCTGAGCATGACCTCGGCGGAAGTTATTAATGCAGTTACGATTAACGCAGCTCACGCTCTCGGGAGGGCTCAGGAAATAGGCAGTTTGGAAGTGGGCAAGAAGGCGGACATTGTCATCTTTGACGCCCATTCATACCCATACATCCCTTACCGTTTTGGCAGCAACCTGGTTGAGACCGTGATCAAGAACGGCCAACCGGTGATGGGAGGTTGAAAAATGGCAGGAATCGTGGAGTGTATTCCTAATTTCAGCGAGGGCAGGCGGCATGAGGTTATAGATCAAATCCTTCAGGAAATCCGCGATGTGTCGGGTGTTAAGCTGTTGGACCATTCCTCGGACGCAAGCCACAACCGCAGCGTGGTGACCTTCATCGGCAGCCCTGAACAGGTAAAGGAAGCTGCCTTTAGGGCAGCTCGCAAGGCCAGCCTGCTTATTGACATGGATTTGCACCAGGGCGAGCACCCGCGCATGGGGGCGACGGATGTAATCCCCTTCATCCCAGTATCCGGGGTATCCATGCAGGAATGTGTGGAACTGACTGGGCAGTTGGGACAAAGGATGGGCGATGAACTGGGGATACCTGTCTACCTTTATGAAGAGTCGGCGACCAGACCTGAGCGGAAAAATCTGGCCAATGTGAGGAAGGGGCAATACGAGGGTTTAAAGGAAGCAATCCGGGAAGCTGAAAGGCGACCCGATTTTGGCCCGCAGGAGCTGCCCAAAGCCGGAGCAACTGCCGTAGGAGCGAGGCATCCTCTGATTGCCTATAACATCAACCTGGGAACAAGTGATGTTAATATCGCCAAGCAGATTGCCAAGGCTATCCGGGGCAGCAGTGGAGGTTTTTCCAGTGTGAAGGCCCTTGGCGTGATGATTGAGGAAAGCAACGCAGCTCAGGTTACGATCAATATGTGTAATTACAAAGAAGTGCCATTGTACAGGGTATTTGAGGCAGTCAAATCGGAAGCAGCGCGCTACGGGATCAATGTCACCGGCAGTGAAATTGTGGGCCTTGCCCCTCAGGAGGCGTTAATCGAGGCAGCTAAGTTTTACCTAAGGCTGGAAGGTTTTGAGAGGCGCCAGGTCTTGGAAAATAGGATAGCTGAGCAAGGGGGCAGGAAAAGTGCTGACTGACTTAACCTGCAAGGAGTTTTTGGCAGAACTTGCTTCAGAATCCCCGGCGCCGGGTGGAGGAAGCGTGGCGGCCCTGTCCGGTACTCTGGGCGCTGCACTGGTGGATATGGTGGGCAAGCTAAGCGTTGGCAGAGAACAATTTAAGGCTCATGAAGGGGAAGTTAGGGCCGCTATGGAAGAGGCGGCCAAGCTAACAGGGCAGCTCCTTAGCTATGTTGATCAGGATACGGAGGCTTTCAACCAGGTAATAGTTGCCTTTAAACTACCCAGGGATAGTGAAGAACTAAAAAAGGCGCGCCTTGATGCTATCCAGCAGGCTGCTAAAGGTGCGGCTTTGCTCCCGCTGGAAGTGGCATCCAGTTGTTACGAGGTGTTAAAGCTTTGTAAGTGTGTTGCTATTGAAGGAAACCCCAATGCATTAAGCGATGCCGGTGTGGGGGCTTTGATGGCTTTTGCCGGCCTGCAGGGGGCCCTCTTTAATGTGGAAATCAATCTTGCTTCCATTAAGGATAAACAGTTTGTGACAGATCGGAAGGAAAAAGTCCGGATTTTAGGTGAGCAGGGTGCCCTTATGCGAGATGAAGTAATTGGTTTTGTCAGGGAACGGCTCAGCGACTAGGCTGTTGAGTTTAGGGAATACAAGGGGACCTTGCCTTTTTTCATCTTTGTGGTAAGCCCCTCAGTCCTACCATAAAACCTCGATTTTTTACCCTTAACCATATATCGATTGCTAATAATTCATTTAAACAATACTATAGTATCAGGCATAATGTGGGTTCATTAGCAAACTTCGGGATGAGCGACAAGTAAGAAAATCCAAGTATTTCTTGTTTTTTTACATATTGTACCATCATCTTACCCAACCTAAAGAATGGCACAAAATATTTGATAATATCCCGGAAATTCAAGTCCTTATAGTCAGGAACCAGGTTCAGCACCATATTTCGACCGCAATAATAGTCCGTGTTAAACTTTGGAGAGGTGAGCAACTTTGAAAATTCTCTTGGTCTACCCTAAGTATCCCATTACATATTGGGGCTTTCAGTATGCGCTAAAGTTTGTATCAAAGAAAGCCAGCTTTCCGCCGCTCGGACTTGCAACCGTTGCGGCAATCCTTCCAGCTCACTTTGAAAAGAAGCTGGTGGATCTGAATGTGACAACCCTAAAGGATAAGGACATCTTATGGGCTGACTACGTATTCATCAGCGCCATGGTTGTCCAGAAGGAATCCGCCAGGGCAGTGATTAAGCGCTGCAAAGAGCTTGGCGTTAAGACCGCAGCCGGAGGACCACTTTTTACTTCAGAACCAGAAGAATTTGGTGACGTTGATCACCTCGTGCTGAATGAAGGTGAGTTGACGCTGCCCGCTTTTATCAGGGACCTTGAAAGTGGGGAGGCAGAACACCTCTACACGTCCGGGGAATGGGCAGACTTGCGGACAACCCCCGTGCCATTATGGAATCTCATCGACCAAAAACAGTATGCAACAATGAACATCCAGTATTCCCGCGGCTGCCCCTTTAATTGCGAGTTTTGCAACATTACCTCCTTATACGGCCGTATTCCCAGGACGAAAGACGTTTCTCAGCTGCGTGAAGAATTAGATTCCCTTTATGCATCAGGTTGGAGGGGAGGAGTCTTTTTCGTTGATGACAACTTTATCGGCAATAAAAGGAAACTTATGGCAGAGATATTGCCCGCATTGATCGAATGGATGACAAACAAAGAATATCCCTTTGCGTTTCTAACGGAAACATCCATCAATCTAGCGGATGACGACGAATTGATGCGTTTGATGGTAAAGGCCGGGTTCGATACAGTATTTATCGGCATAGAGACGCCGAATGAGGATAGCTTGGTTGAATGCAACAAGATGCAGAACAAAAACCGCGATTTGCTTACTTGTGTGAAGAAGATTCAAAGATTTGGACTGCAGGTGCACGGCGGATTTATTGTAGGCTTTGACAACGATACTGCGAGTATATTTGACAGCCTGATTAACTTTATTCAGCAGAGCGGTATAGTTGCCGCCATGGTAGGGTTATTAAATGCTCCTAAAGGGACGGGACTGTATCAGCGTCTAGCCCGGGAGGGCAGGCTGGTGGAGGGGTTCTCCGGCAACAATACAGACTTTACTATGAACTTTATTCCCAAAATGGATCGAGGAATGCTGGTCAAAGGCTATAACAGAATTGTTGATACTATCTATTCACCGAAGAAGTATTATGAGCGGGTGCTGATCTTTCTCAAAGAATATAACCCTGTAAAAGCGGCTGCCGTACCTGTAAATTTCAGGAATATTATGGCGTTTTTTAAATCAGTCATACGTTTAGGAATCATCGGGAAAGAAAGGAGATATTACTGGAGGCTGATCTTCTGGTCATTATTCAAACGTCCCGAAGTGTTTGGTTTGGCCGTGATATTATCAATTTATGGCTTCCATTTCAGGAAGGTATTCAAAAAAACTGCCCTGCAAACATAAAACCAGGAATGGTCAGTGGTAACACTGTGCTCAAAAGGACCGATCTAAAATTTAGATCGGTCCTTCTTTTAGTAGCAAACTGGCTTCAGTGCGTGGTTTGAATGCCTGATTGCTTTTTAGAGCGGATCTGGAGAAAATAAAAGCAGTTTGACAAAGAACGCCCAAAGTAATAAAATATGTCGTGTTGGAACGCGTCGTATTGAGACATAACCTAAGGAGCGTAGAAATGTTGAATCAGGAACAAGTTGTACAGTTAGTCGATAATTTGTTTTTTCTATTTCAAGCGCTGCACCGCGGCATGGAGGCCGACGCCA
>JAJYNB010000221.1 GCA_021786555.1 Bacillota bacterium
TGCAGTATTCTGAATTCTGACTACTGACTCCTGAATACTTGATGCAAGACCAAGCAGGTGAGTAGTGTGCCGGGAAGTTTCCTGACGGGCCAAAAGTTCATCTTATTCAGCGGCAAGGGCGGGGTGGGTAAAACGACCTGCGCCGCGGCCACTGCCCTGCATGCGGCTGACAGGGGCAAAAAAACGCTGCTCTTTTCCACCGACCCGGCCCATTCCCTGGCTGACAGTTTGGGAAGCTCACTTCCCAAGGGTGTGATTGGGCCTGTTGCAGGCGTAAAAAATCTGTGGGCAGTGGAGATTGACGCGGAACAGCAGCTGACGGAAGTAAAGAGTCAGTACGGCGCAGAGTTTGTCGAGTTCCTGGTCGCTGCTACTTATCTGGACAGGGGAGATGTGGAGGACAGCCTGGACCTGGATGTGCCGGGAATAGATGAATTAATGGGGTTAAAGGCCGTGATGGATTTTATGGACAGCAGCGAGTTTGAGCTCTTTATCTGGGATACAGCTCCTACCGGACATACTTTACGCTTACTGGCCCTGCCCGAAACCTTTGACCGGTGGATAAAGCTCTTGGCCCGCCTGCGGTGGAAGTACAAGAGTTTTATTTCGACTCTTTCCGGCAGGCGGGTGCAGGACCCGGCTGACGACTTGCTTTTTGTGTTAAAGAAAACCGTAAAACGGGTAAACGCCCTTTTGCAGAACCAGGAGCAGAGTAAGTTAGTGTTGGTGAGCCTGCTGGAGCAGATGGTGCTGGCGGAAACCAAGCGACTGGCATCCAGCTTGCGGGGAAGAAAAATTCCCGTGCGCAGTCTGGTACTAAACAGGGTTATGGGACTGCCGAAGGAATGCCCTTTTTGCTGCCAGGTTTACGAAGGACAGCAGAAAATAATGCAGGAGGCACTGCGGACTTTTGCCGGCTGGGACATCCGGCGGGTGCCCATGGATCCGGGAGGCATAAAGGGGACAGAGGGGCTGCGCAGGGCGGCGGAGTCTATGTTTGGGGGGTAAGCGGTGGATAAGGCTGAGGAACTGGTCTTGGTGGCGGCTGAGGCTTTGGCGCGGGACATGGGCAGGACCATTGCCCGGCTGGACCCAGCAGCTCTAAATGGGCAGGACCTGGGTACCGGGGATGTAATTAAAATCAAAGGGAAAAGGGAAACGGTGGCCAGGGTGATGCCGTCACCACCGGAAAACCGGGGTGAACCGGAGCTGATTTTGATGGACGGAATGATCCGGGAAAACGCCTTGGCGGGTTTAGGCGAAAAAGTAACGGTGAGTAAAACTCAGTGCCAGTCCGCTAAAACGGTGGTCCTGGAACCGGTGGGCAAGCAGGGGGTTAAGAGCAGCGACTACTTAGTCAGACTCTTGGAAGGCCTGGTTATGGTCAAAGGAGATAAACTTCGGGTCAATTTGTTTGGCAGCCGGACCCAGGAAGTAAGAGTCTGTGACACTTTGCCTGCCGGAGTGGTGCAAATCGGGCGGGATACGGAGATTAAGCTCAAGGCTTTGACTGGGCAGCCTGAGGAACAAAGGGTCGCCTATGAGGATATCGGCGGCCTGGAGAGCGAACTCATGCGGGTGCGGGAAATAATTGAGCTGCCTTTAAAATATCCGGAGGTCTTTGAACGGCTGGGAATTGAACCGCCGCAAGGGGTGCTGCTCAGTGGGCCGCCTGGTACGGGCAAGACTCTTATCGCCAGGGCTGTGGCCAGAGAGTCCAAGGCCAGCTTTTTTCATATCAACGGGCCGGAAATCATTCATAAGTACTATGGAGAAAGCGAGGCCAGGTTGAGAGAGATCTTCGAGGCAGCCCAGCGAAGAGCGCCCAGCATAATTTTTCTGGATGAAATAGATGCAGTTGCCCCAAAACGGGAGGAAGTCCACGGTGAAGTGGAAAAAAGAGTGGTGGCGCAGCTTCTTGGCTTGATGGACGGGCTGAAATCCCGCGGCCAGGTGATCGTCATCGGAGCGACAAATATTCCCAATGCCCTGGACCCAGCCCTGCGCCGCCCTGGCAGGTTCGACCGGGAAATAAACATTGGGATTCCAGATGAAAGAGGCAGGCTGAAGATTTTACAGATTCATACCAGGGGCATGCCCCTGGCGGAGGACGTGGAGCTGGAAAAACTGGCCCGGAGAACCCATGGCTATGTGGGAGCAGACCTGGCAGCCTTGTGCAAGGAAGCGGGGATGGGCTGCCTGCGGCAGGTCTTCCCTGCCCTGGGCAGCGGTCCGGTTGCCCTGGAAAACCTGTGGCAGTTGAAAGTGGAAATGCAGCATTTTCTGACTGCCCTGCGGGAGGTAGAACCTACAGTCACCAGGGAGGTCTGTGTGGAGCTGCCCAATGTCAGCTTCGAGCAGATAGGAGGGCTGGCGGAAATAAAGGAAAAGTTGGCCGAAGCGGTGGAATGGCCGTTGAAATATCCTGAGCTGTTTGAGAGAGCGGGCATGGACGCGGCCAAAGGGGTGCTGTTTTACGGTCCGCCGGGGACTGGCAAAACTTTAATGGCCAAGGCTTTGGCTAAACAGTGTGAGGTTAATTTTATTTCTGTGAAAGGCCCAGCCCTGATGTCAAAATGGGTGGGCGAGTCAGAAAAAGGAGTTAGAGAGGTTTTCCGTAAGGCCCGCCTGGCTTCCCCGTGCATAATCTTCTTCGACGAGCTGGATGCTCTGGTGCCGCAGCGCGGCAGAGGAGGGGGGGATCCCACGGCGGAAAGGGTGTTGAGCCAGATCCTAACTGAAATGGACGGCATTGAGGAAATGCGCGGGGTGACGGTCATGGGCGCCACCAACAGAATTGATATGATTGACCCGGCCCTGCTCAGGCCCGGCAGGTTTGACCTGCACCTGGAATTCCCTTACCCGGACCGGGAGGCACGGTTGGAAATCTTGAAGATACACTGTGCGGGCAAGCCGGTTGCCGACGAGGTGGATCTGAAAGGCATGCAGGAACAAACTGAAGGATTCAGCGGTGCGGAGATTGCCAATCTTTGCCGTAAAGCGGCCCTGTTGGCAGTAAGGGCCATGATCAGACAGGGAAACCAGTCGCCCGACGGGCTCAAGATCGGGCAGCAGCATTTTCATCTGGCTCTGAAAGAACTGGGCCGGGAGAGGAGATGAGGGGATGGCGGTTCCCGGCAGATATCTCTACTGCGTGATTCCCTGCACTGAAGAGCGGGAATTCGGCAAAATCGGGGTGGGTGATGTGCCGGCCAGGGTGTACACCCTTCACTATCAGGATTTAGCCCTTTTGGTCAGTAACGTGCCTGTGAAGCCGTATGACCCAACTCGCAAAAATGCCCTGGCCCACGAAAAGGTGATTGCTCAGGCGATGCGGGAGTTTCCGGTTATCCCCATGAGTTTCGGCCTGGTTTGCCGGGATGAGCACAAAGCGAAAAAGCTTTTGAGCGACAACTACACGGGATTCAAGGAGAAGCTGGAACTGTTCGAGGATAAGATGGAAGTGGGCTTGAAGGTCTGGTGGAAGAAGGAAAACTTCCAGCCGGAAATGTTCAGGCATGAGCCGCGCCTGACAGAGTTGAAGCGGTACATCGAGGGGAAATCCAGCGGAAACGCTTACATGATGACGGTTGAATTCGGCAAGGCGGTGGAGGCGGCGGCCAATGAACTGCGCAAGAAGTATGAACAGGAGATCTTCAAGCCCCTGCAGCAGTTGTCTGTTGATGCCAGGCTGAATAAGCTGATCAATGAGCTTATGGTGTTCAACAGTGCCTTCCTGATTGAAAAAGCCCGGGAGCAGGAGTTCGACTTAAAAGTCAATGACCTTTACCTGGTGCATCAAAAGATATTGCAGTTTAAGTATACGGGTCCTTGGCCCCCGTACAATTTTGTGGATATCCGCATTAGTGATGTCTAAGCCTGCGGGGTGAGCAGTATGTTTGTAGTAGACGATTTGCTTTTATGGCTGCCGGGAAAGGCCCTGGTCTGGGTGTTTAAGGAGCTATACAACCATGTCATGGCTGAGTGGCGGGACCCAAACACCATCCGGCAGCAGCTCCTGGAGCTGCAGCTCCTGTATGAAATGGACGAAATGAGCCTGGAGGAGTACGAGTTGAGGGAAACGCAGCTCTTAATGAGGCTGCGTCAGGCAGCTGAGGTAGAATATAGCGCTGCTGAAGGCGGGGAAGATGACTCTGACTGACGCCGGACAGGAGGGGTGGAAGGGTGAACCGCAAAGATGGTCCAGGGTCCTGGCAGGAAGCTCTGGTCCTGGACCTGGAACAGATGATGGGCGAACTCAGGGCCGAGGTGCTGGCTGAATACCGCCAGCAGATTAAGGATAGGCTGCGGCGGGAAGTGGAAAAACGGCTTTCGCAGGCTTTGGGATCTGACGATTTCGGGCTGCAGGAAGCACCAGTTGGCGCCGACTTCTGCGCTGATGATTTCCCCGGTGGACCGGAGGTCACAGTCATGGCCGGGATCAGGGAGGGGAGCGCACCCAGCTCTACCCAGACATGGTCTCCAGGCGCTGAATTGCTCTATACATACTGCTTTATCAGGGAAGGCAACCCGGACTTGGGCGCTCTGGAGGGTATTGCCGAAGGTACATGTTGCTGCGTGGTCAGGCAGGGACATGTGGCTGCGGTTTTAAGTCCCGTTGGCGAAGAAGAATTTGGCGAGGAAGCATTGGAGGCTAAACTGAAAGATACAGAATGGGTCAAAGAAAAGGTGCAGGCCCACCAACGGGTAATCGAGCAAATAATGCTGGCCGGGCCAGTGATTCCGCTCAAGTTCTGTACTATCTTCCGGGGAGCGGGGCGGGTAGAGGATTTCCTGCGTCGCAACAACCTGGCCCTGACCCAACTACTGATGGAACTGCAGGGGATGGAAGAATGGGGAGTGAAGCTCTACTGCCACCGCACCGAATTACTGAATACTGTCGGGGCGGGCAGGGGAACTGAGGAGGCTGGCTCTGCCCAGGGGGCAGGATATATGAAGCGTAAGCGCCTGGAACGGCTGGTGGAGGAAGAGGCTGAGCGGGTGCTGGACAACGCTACTGAGGAAATGTTCGACTCGCTGAAGCCCATGGCGAAGCGGTGGGTGGTAAACGAGCCCCTAAGCAGGGAAGTGACCGGGCGACAAGAGGAAATGATCACGCATGTTGTTTTTCTGCTGAAAAAGTCTCACGTTGCAGATTTTTGCCGTATTATAGAAGACTTGGAGAATAAATTATCAGACTTGGGTATAGTCATCGAAGCTACAGGTCCCTGGCCGCCGTACAATTTTGCCGAATTCCAGGAGGTGCCCAATGAATGAGCTGGTCCGGGCCAAAGAGGTTACCCTGCTGGAAGTCTTAGACCGCATCCTGGATAAAGGTGTGGTGATCCGGGGAGATATCACTATCTCAGTGGCGGATGTGGATTTGATTTACCTGGGACTGGAGCTGGTCCTGACCTCCGTGGACCGACTGCGGGAAAGGGATGCCCATGGTTAGATATTATGTGTTTGGCCTTGTTGACAGCGGCTCTCTCGCCGGGCGCAAGTTTGGGGAATTGGAGGTAGAGGCCATAAGCGGAATAGGTCTAAGCTTAGTGGTCTGCCCGGCCCCTCCTACGGAAAAGGTGGCCAGCAGCGGGTTCGCTGCGCTGCATGCGGAACTGCTGGAGGACCTGATGGAGGATCATACGGTGCTGCCGGTGCGGTTTGGCACCATCCTGGCATCAAGGGAGGAAGGGCTGGAGGTGCTGGAAAAACAAGGGCCGGAGTTTTCCCGGCATATGGCAAGATTAAGGGGCAAGTTGGAGATGGGTCTCAAGGCCTTATGGAACGAGGAGGAGCAGGCTGTGCCTCCAAGCACTGCAGCTTCCGGCAGGGAATATCTGCTGGCCAGGCTGGAACAGGCGAGAGCCCATGAGAGACGCCTGGACATGGCTAAGGCCATAGGGGAAGGGATAAATGCCTGCTTTTCCTGGGTGCCAGAGAAGACAACCAGGTATCTGGTTACACAAAAACTGTTTTACAACTCCTCCTTTCTGATTGACAGGTCTGAGTTGGGACGCTTCTGGCAGCAGGTGACAGAAGTAAAAAGTCTTTTCCCCGGTCTCCGTTTTCTGGCCAGCGGCCCCTGGCCTCCGTACAGTTTTGCGCTGGCCCGGGAAAAGGAGTGAGGAGGGACTTATACTTATGAACGGCAAGACGAAGCTGGATTGCGAAGACCTGGCGGAATTTGAACTCGAAATGGCGGGGAGCAAGAACAAAGTACCTAATAGAATCAACACCGACCCTGAGCGGGTGGACCAGGGGTTAGCCAAACTGGTCCTTACCTTAATTGAACTCATCAGAAGACTGCTGGAGCAGCAGGCACTGCGCAGGATGGACCACAACACACTTACGGAAGAAGAGATAGAACGTATCGGCAATACCTTCATCCAACTGGAAGCAAAAATGACGGAACTGAAAGAGGTCTTCGGGCTGAAAGATGAAGATTTGAA
>JAJYNB010000020.1 GCA_021786555.1 Bacillota bacterium
TATGGTGATTGAGGCAATTGAGTCAGGCGCCAGGGACTTCATTGTCAAACCCTTTCCGTCTGAACGATTAGTGGAAGCCGTGTCTAGAGCGTTAGGCAGGTAACGGCAGTGGATAGTACAGGGTTGAGTTTGGAACAATTGGATGCTTTGCAGGAGCTTACCAACATCGGTGCTTCCCATGCCGCTACAGCTTTATCCCATCTTTTGAAGGCTAGGGTTGTCCTCAATGTGCCATCGGTTCAGATAGTACCTTTCCAGAAGATAAATACCGTGGTGGGGGATCCCAGTTCCCTGATTGTCGCGGTGTACTTGAAAGTTTTTGGTGATTCACCCGGTAAGGCGCTGTTCCTGTTTGACTACGAAAACGCGCTGCGTATCGCCGAAACGCTGAATACCCCCTGCGGTGAGGATCTTTATCGGGATGAGATGGCCCTGTCGGCTTTGAAAGAGGTAGGCAATATTTTATTAGGTTCATTTTTGACTGCGTTGGCGAGACTAACCAGGCTCAAATTGAGTTTCTCGGTGCCCGCTATTGCGGTGGACATGGCCGGGGCAATTCTTGACGCTGTAATGTTGGATGGCGAATATCTGGATGACTGGGTTTTTATCGACACAAAATTTTCCGGTAATCAAGTCGAGGGCACGTTGGCCTTCCTGCCGGATTCGGGCACTCTGAATAACCTGTTGGGAGCCTTAGGACTATGAGTGCTATGATAAGCGTAGGGATGGCTGAAATCAAAATAACGAAAGCTCCCCACCGGTTGGTTACCACCGGCTTGGGTTCTTGTATAGGCCTATGCGTTTATGACCCGGTGAGCAAAATCGGGGGCATGGCCCATATTGTGCTGCCCAGAGTCACAAGTCTGGGGGACGGTGACTCTGGAGGTAAGTATGCTGTTACTGCCATTCCCTTGTTGGTGGAAAACATGTTGAAGTTTGGCGCCAACCGGTACCGGCTTGCTGCCAAGATGGCTGGAGGTGCGGAAATGTTTTCCTTCCCAGGCCAGAATTCGGTACTGAAAATTGGCGAACGCAATGCCGAGACGATCAGGGAAATTCTGGACGATGCGGGAATCCCGCTGTTATCGCAAGAAGTAGGCGGCAGTTTCGGGCGGACAATCGAATTTAACACCGAGAACGGGAAATTGTGGGTCAGGACGATTAACTATGGTGAACGGATTATATAGACCTATGCTTGATGAGGGGAGGTGGCCGTATTGTCTGAGCAGTTAGTGGTGTTCGGTTTAAACAACGAAGAATATGCCCTCTTGGTCAGTGCTGTGCGGGAGATTACCAAACTGGAGGACATAACCCATGTTCCCGATACGCCGTCTTATATCAAAGGGATAATCAACCTAAGGGGTAAGGCCATACCGGTGATCGATATCCACCGGCGGCTGGGGCTGCCCCGCTCCCGCTGTTCCCTGGCCCTAATCGCTGAAATAGGCGGCATTACCCTTGGGTTGGCGGTAAATGAGGTCAAGGAAGTCAGCACCCTGGGCGAGGTCCAGCCTGCACCGCCCATTGTGAGTACGCCTTTAATTGAGGGGATAATCAATATTCCGAACCGGCTGATCATGGTACTGAAGCTTGAAAGCCTTATCGGGGTGGAGGAACAGCTGCTGTTAGACAAAGTAGCCGGCTAAGAAAGGGTCTCTCGCTCACGGGAGACCCTTTTGCTTACCAGGACGCTGGGACGGTTCTACCGTCCCAGCTAAAAAAGTCACTTGATGATGGTTGTCTCTTGACCAGCCTGAGAAATAGAGCTTCTTAGGTCTGCTGTGGTCGAATTGATATTTCCCCATTTCAGTCTCTGATGCAGGGCTTACTCCCAGTCGAGAATTATGGAGTCACCGAAGCCGATAGGACTGGTGAATTCGGCGGGTTGGCTGTTTATCTGCATGCTAAGGCGGGATTTGCCGGGTGGGGGGGCCGGTTTGAAATCAAGGTACTTGAACAGGTCGGAAAAAATCAATTGCTGCTGAGAAGATATATATTCCAACTGGTCGCCGGCCTGAAGGGGTTCATCCCCATAGGCTGGTTGGCCATTCAGCCTCAGTTGGAGGCGGGGACCGGGCAGGGAGCGGGGTTGACCGTTCAGGGTGATGTCCACAAACACCGGGCCGCTCTGGGGGGCCACATCCCTCACACGCCAGCGGGGGTATACCTCGTCCAGCAGTTCCAGGCTGTCCCCGTCATTTACAGGGGAGTCGGTCCCTACCGGCTTGCCGTTGAGCAGGATTGCCCCCAGGGTATAGCGCAGAGATCGTTTATGCCCGTTAACCGTTATTTCCATCTCGCCCTCAAAAGGAGGGTCTACTTCCAAATAGAGCAGCAAACCCATGACCGTAGTTATGGGCTCCCAGACTATCTCGGCCCTGTCAACCAGAGCGGTTTGGGGAGATACCAAAGACTGGTTCATGCTGATGCGCGGCACCACTTTGATATCGCTGCCGTTTAACCTGACCTTGAATTCCTGCAAATCAGGAATAACGTCCTTGATGGTTCCCTTGCCCTGGGCTCCATCCCGGGCAGGGGTGACTTCCAGGCGGTCGTCGGGCTGCAGGGAGGTCGTTAGATCCGCAATTTGCTGGTTGCGTCGGATGGTGGCTGAAACACCCAACTCGCCTTTAATTATCTTTAATTCGCCATTGACCGTGACAGTGAGGGCCAGGCCGGGCTTGCCGTGCAGCTTGCGCAGGTTGAAACCGGCAGCCAGCAAAGCATCGGCCACGCTGCCGGCATTCAGGCTAAACAGACGTACCGGTCGCTTATTGACCTCCACATGCAAGAGGTTCAAGGCTTGTTCGTTCAGGGAAGTTACGGCAATTCCAATGGGGGTGATGCATTCGGGACCAGTGAGTTTGCTCAACTCACCGTGCAGGCCGGAAATGACTTCCTTCCCCCGGACAGCCACCCTCTGACCGGGCAACTCTAGACAGGATGCCAACTGCTCCGGCAGGGCGGGGGTGAGGCTGCCACCCCCAATCAAAACCACCGCGCTCGGGGGCTTGAGGTTATTCAAGGTGAGAATCTTGTCGGCGATGGCCCGGGCCAGGGACTTCACCCCCGGGATGATCTGCCCCAACACCTGGGAGGATTCCAGTTGATGGGTAATACCCAGCACGTCCTGAAAAGCCAGGGGTCCGGGCGGGTAAAGCGAGCGTTTTACCTGCTCACCTACGTTAAAATCAAGTACAAATTCCTGGCAGAGGCATTCTGTAATCTCATCTCCGGCCAAAGGCACCATGGCGTAATTTTGGATTGTACCGCCTGAGACCAGGGCTATATCGGAGGTGCCGGCCCCGATGTCCACCAGGGCCAGGTTCAGGCTTCGCATATTGGGCGGAATGACCACGTTGAGGGCGGCTATAGGTTCCAGAGTGAGGGTTCTCATGACCAGATTGCAGTTCTTCAGAACGGAATACAGGGAATCTACCACGGAGCGGGGTAGGAAGGTAGCTATCACCTCGGCCTCAATTTGGGAACCACGGTGGTGTACCAGGCTGGTGAGAGGGACGTTATCCAGTTTGTAACCTACGACGCTGTACCCAACGCACTGATAATAGAGGTCTCCTTCATCGCTCAGGGCTGCCTGGGCCTGCTGGACTGCAGCCAGTTCCAGTTCCAAAACCTGCTGGCCTTTGATTTCTTCCAGGGAAAACATCTCCAGAGACGCTGTGCCGCGAAAGGTGCGCAGGGCACGGCCTGCAGCAGCAACGGCTACCTGTGTCAGGGGACGGCCAAGGCGCTGCTCTAAGCGGTCCTTGACTAGTTGCACTACCCTGGATACTGCTTCTATATCGTGAATCTGACCGTCCAGCATGGCCCTGGTGCTGTGCTCAACGACTTCGGCCTCCAAGACTTTAAAGCCTTCCCCGTTTGTTATCCCCACCACGCCGACCACGCTGCGGGTGCCAATATCCAAGGCGAAAATTTCCCCAGTCATGCCAAAACCCCCAAATTATCCAAAACTAGTTAAGTATTCGACATGGATTTTCAATTTACCTCCAATCTAGAGGGGGGCTTGAGATGAATCCGGAGAGAAGAAAGCCGCATCCTTCGGGGTAGCCGTCCGCCGGATTAACGGGAGAGCAGAGAAAAAGAACCATCCGCTTGCGTGCAAATGGTTCTTCGGCTTTAGGGCAGAACTGGCGACAAAGCTAGACGTAGTTTTTCAACAGACTCCTAGATGGACTTAAGCAGGTTAGCGGTTTCAATCGCTGTTACGGCCGCATCCCAACCTTTGTTACCGGCCTTGGTCCCGGCCCGTTCAATGGCCTGCTCAATAGAATCGGTGGTAAGTACGCCGAAAATGACAGGGGTTCCGCTGCGCAGGCTGAGGGCGGCAACGCCCTTGGACACCTCAGCGCTGACATACTCAAAATGAGGGGTGGCGCCTCGAATCACCGCGCCCAGGCAAATTACGGCGTCGTACTTCTTGCTTTCCACCATTTTCTGCGCGACCAGCGGGATTTCAAAAGCGCCGGGGACCCAAGCGATGGAAATGCAGTCTTCCTGGACACCGTGGCGTTTAAGGGAATCCAGGGCGCCGCTCAAGAGTTTATTGGTGATAAACTCATTAAAACGGGCTACGACGATGCCGATTTTCAGCTTATCCGCAATCAGGTTGCCTTCAAATACTTTTACCATGCTTGTCTCTCCTTCATATGGGGTCGAATTTAGAAAGTAAATTCACCCTTAGGCTTATGAATGTCATACTTGTTAGGGTCACGGGGTCAGCGGCCGTAGAGGTAGTGGCCCATTTTGTTGCGTTTGGTGTAGAGGTAGTCACGGTTTTCTTCTTTAGGAGGGATTTCGATGGGTACGCGCTCGAGAATTTCGATGCCGTAGCCGCTTAAGCCTACCACCTTTTTCGGGTTGTTGGTCATGAGCCGGACCTTTTTAATGCCTAGATCGGCCAGCATCTGGGCCCCTACGCCGTAGTCCCGCAGGTCCGGGGCAAAGCCCAGGGCCAGGTTGGCCTCCACAGTGTCAGCTCCTTCTTCCTGCAGTTTGTAGGCCTTGAGCTTATTCATGAGACCGATACCGCGGCCTTCCTGGCGCATGTACAAGAGCACGCCCCGGCCTTCACGTTCAATCTGGCTCAGGGCCTGTGCGAGCTGCTCGCCGCAGTCGCAGCGGTGAGAATGGAATACGTCCCCTGTGAGGCATTCGGAGTGAACCCGCACCAGAACGGGTTCTTCACCTTTGATGTCACCCTTGATCAAGGCTACATGTTCTTTGAGATCCAGCAGGCTGCGGTAGCCTACAGCCTGGAAATTGCCGAAATCAGTGGGCAGGCTGACAGTTTCCACCAGCTCAACTAACTTTTCGGTCTGGCGCCGGTAGCGTATCAGCTCTGCTATGGTGAGAATTTTCAAGTCGTACTCCTGGGCGAACACCTCCAACTGGGGTGTGCGAGCCATAGTGCCGTCGTCGTTCATGATTTCGCAAATGACTCCGGCGGGGTAAAGCCCCGCCAATCGGGCCAGGTCCACAGCGGCTTCCGTGTGGCCTGCTCTGACCAGGACCCCGCCGTCTTTGGCCCGCAAGGGGAAGATGTGGCCCGGCCGGCGCAGGTCATCGGGCGCGACTGCAGGGTTTACCAGGAACTGAACGGTCTCGGACCGCTCGAAGGCGGAAATCCCTGTGGTGGTATCTTTGGCATCGACGGACACGGTAAAGGCTGTGCCGTTGGGGTCGGTGTTGTGTGAAACCATAGGCCCCAGTTTGAGCTCATCTACACGGTCTCCGGTAAGGGGAACGCAGACCAGGCCGCGTCCCTTGGTAGCCATAAAGTTGATTGCTTCCGGTGTAACCATGCTGGCGGCCATCAGCAGGTCTCCTTCGTTTTCGCGGTCTTCGTCGTCCACCACAATTATCATACGTCCGCGGCCGATTTCGCTTATGGCATCCTCAACTGTACAAAAAGACATCTTGCTTCACCTGCCATTCATAATATTCAGGGATTCAGCAGTCAGTAGTCAGAATTCAGAAGACGTTGGGATGATAAGCGTGCTCGTATTCTGCATCCTGACTCGTTGACCCCTTGACTCCTGAGTAGTTGCCAAGACACTTGCTAAACTGCCTCTAAGCAGTATCTCTATACAAAACCATGATTGAGCAAAAAGTCATAGTTCATTTTGGAACCGGAAGCTTCCTGCTGAGGTCCTCCTTTGAGAAAGTGGTAGACGTATTTGCCAATCATATCGTTTTCCAGATTTACCGTATCTCCCGCGCCTTTGAAACCTAGGGTTGTTTCTTTGAAAGTATGGGGGATAAGGGAAACCGTAAAGGCGGAAGATGTAACGTCCACCACGGTCAGGCTGATGCCGTCAATCGCGACGGAACCTTTGGGTACGATTAGTTTGAGCACGGGTTCCGGTGCTGATATTTCCAGCACAGTGGCAATACCCTGGCTGTAAGTGCGCAGGATTTCTCCGGT
>JAJYNB010000338.1 GCA_021786555.1 Bacillota bacterium
CAACAAATAAGAGACTGACCTTTAAACATAGGTCAGTCTCTTATTTGTTGGGACCCGGGCGATTGCCGGCCGGCTACTTTAGTAATCGGCGTTGATTCAGGGTTTTAGAGCGGCTTGCGTCCCTCAACCACAGCCACAACCCCGCCCAGGAGGTTGTGGTACCTGGTTTCTATCAGGCCGCATTCGGCGAAAATTTTGCTCAACTCCTGCTGCGCGGGGAATTCCAGGGCTGAATCGTGCAGGTACTGATAGGCCTCCCGCTTGCCCGACCAAATCTTGCCCATAAGCGGCACCAGTTTCTCAAAATAGAGCCAGTAGCCTTGTTTAAACAGCGGCAGACCCGGTTTACCCATATCCAGGGACACCACTTTACATCCAGGCTTCACTACCCGGGTCATTTCTTGAATACCCTGCTTCAAATCAGGCAGATTGCGCAGGCCCCAACCCACGGTTGCACCGTCAAAGGTATCGGAGCCAAAGGGCAGCTGCATAGCGTTTCCCTGGATTAACCGTACGCTCTGCCTGAGCGGAAATGCGGACATATTTTTTTCTGCCACCGCTAACATGTTTTCTGAAAAGTCGAGACCCGTTACTTTTCCCGCCAGTCCGACGGTCCGGGCCAGTTCCATACTCAGATGCCCCGTTCCGCAGCAGGCGTCCAGTACATTGTCACCAGGGCCGATTTCACAGCACCGTACCGCAAACCTGCGCCACCTCTGGTCCCGTCCCATGCTCATCAAAGTGTTGAGCCTGTCGTAATTACGGGCGATATCGTCAAAAGTCTGGCGCACAAACTTCTCTTTTTGTTCTGCACTCGGTAGTTTGCCCAAAGTTCTTACTCCCCTTGGCCTCTTGTATTTTCCAGGCTGCGCCATAGGTACCAGCATGCCACTGTTTCGTAGGGATGCCATTCCTCCGCGGCTCGCTTAATCTCAGCCGCTGAGGCTGGTTCCTGCAGATCGTATTGCACTTGCACTGCGCGTCGGATACCCAGGTCCGCCACCGGCAGCACATTGTGCCTGTTCAAAGCAAATATCAAAAACATTTCCGCCGTCCAGCGCCCGATTCCCTTTACTTTAGTCAATTCCCGGATTATTTCCTCATTATCCATGCTTTCAAACTTGGTATAAGCCACGTCCCCCCCGGCAAATTTCCGGGCCAGGTCCAATAGATAAGCCGCTTTTTGCGGCGAAATCCCCACCTGTTTCAGTTCCTCCGCCGTTGTTTGCGCCACGACTTCGGGCGTGGGATTCCCCTGGAAAAAATCGCTGAAACGGCGGAAAATTGCTTCGGAGGCTTTGACCGAAATCTGCTGCGAAATTATGCTGTCACACAACACCGCAAAATAGTCTGTCTTAGGCTTAAGGGTGCAGGAACCGTAGCGTTTAACCAAGGGCCCTATCACCGGAAGGCGCTGCAGGTGGACCTGGGCTTCAAGCCATAAATCGGACGTCATGTCATCCAACTCCCGTCGATCACCGCTGGTAGTAGTTTACTACATTGGACGGGCAAAGCCAAGCAGTTCCCGGTCCTTCGTCTCGAGGCAGAATTTAGCCTCTGGTTTTAATACCACTCAAACAGCCACATTTCCCAGTATCCGACAGTTTTCCCCTGGACTCAAGGCCCGGAAGAGTTATATAATTATAGTGGCCCCCTCCCCTAGGGGAAGGAAAGTAATTTTTTTTGGCATAGTTTGAGCAAAAATTCACAAAGTCAAAGGAGGTTAGCTTCTAATGAATCTTGGACCATTTCAGGCCCAGTTCGCCAAGCAGCTGCGCAGCGACTTGAAGGAACGCCTCGCTTATGCTACCGACATGGGAGAGATGCCCCCGTCGGTGCGCACCCTGGTCAAAACCACACCCGATGCCGTGTTCCGGGTTGAACAACCAGAAGACCTTGTCCAATTGGTAAAGCTGGCCCGTTCTCACAAGGTACCCTTGACGCCCCGCGGTTCAGGCACCAGCGGTTTCGGCTCAGCGCTGGCCTCTAAAGGCGGCATCAGCGTCGACCTCAGCGGCTTGAACAAAATACTGGCACTAGACCCCCAAGCACAATCGGCGCGGGTACAGCCCGGTGTTACCTGGCATGAACTGGAGCAGGCCCTGCTGCCTTACGGTTTGCGCACCAGGACCTACCCCACCAGCGCTATCAGCGCGACTGTAGGGGGATGGCTCGCCCTTAACGGCGCCGGGGTTGGCAGTTTTGAGTTTGGCAGGGTAGAAAACTGCGTAACTGAACTCAGTGTAATCTCCCCCAAGGGAGACCTGCTGCATCTGACCGCGGAGGAAGTCAAACCCTATCTGGGCAGCGAAGGAATCCTGGGCTTCATCGTGGAGGCCACCCTGCGCCTGCGCCCTCTGGAACAGGATGAAATCCGGGGCTATGACTTTGCCTCAACCGCTGACGGAGTCAGCTTTCTCCAGCAGGCCTCCCAACTGCCTCTCTGGCATCTGGCCTTTTCCACCGGGGACTTTGTCCGCAAGGATGCTCAGGCCGCAGGCAGTGATGTGCCAGGCAAATCTCTCGGCCTGCGCATCCTGCTGGCAGCACCCGCTTCCCGCCAAGTCGGCCAGGCACTGGGTATGCTTGCTGCCGGACACCACGGCGCCCCTCTCCCTGAAGTTGAGGCGGAAAGGGCCTGGAATCACCGTTTTCACCCCATGCGCATGAAATCCCTCGGTCCTTCCCTGGTGCCCAGCGAAGCTGAGACTCCGCTCCGGACTTTGCCCGCCCTGCTGCAGGACTTGGCTCAGAGACTCCCGGGCATGGCCTTTGAAGGCAATTTCACCTGCCAGCACCAGATCAGCCTGCTGGGCTTTGCCTTGAGCGATGCCCGCAGCCTGCGCTACAATGTTGATTTCCTGCAGGCCTTGAAGGTCCTGCGCCTTGCCCAGAAACACGGAGGAAGGCCTTACGGTTTCGGCTTATACTTCTCCCATGCAGCCAATGAGCACCTGCCTGGATATGCGAGAATTGAAGAGCTGAAACGCTTTACAGACCCCGACAAGATTATGAACCCCGGCAAAATCCTGGAGCACAACGAACGTTTGGCCTGGATCATGGGCGCTGCGGAGACCCTGACTCCCCTGGCCGAGAAAGTGGGCATTATTCTCCCCGACAAGCCCCTGGGGAACGGCAGACTGCCTGCCGATCTCCGCACCTACGCCTATACCTGTGCCCAGTGCGGTTACTGCAAGACCCAGTGCACCCTATATAACGCCACACCCTGGGAATCATCTTCCCCCAGGGGCAAGTTCGCACTCCTGCGCCTGGTGGACCAGGGAGTGATGTCGCTGACCCAGGACCTGGTTGACAGCCTCTTGATGTGCACCACCTGCAAACGCTGTGAACCGGTCTGCCAGTTGGGCCTTCCCATCGAACAGATCTGGACGGACATGCGGGAATGGCTCGTCAGCGATAAAAAACGCCGCACCTATGCCGCTTTTGAAATGATGGCCTCCAGCCTCAGACATGAAGGTAACATCTGGGCCCACCTCAAGGATGCCCGGGATGCCTGGATGCCTGAAGACGCCCGCTGGAGGGAGAGCGGAGAAACCGGCTACTGGGCCGGCTGTACCGCCAGCTTCGTCGAACAGGACATTGCCCAAAACGCTGTGCGCATATTGAATGCAGGCGGCATCGAGCCGGCTTACCTGGGAAAAGACGAACTATGCTGCGGCGTCCCAATGCTGATGGCGGGGCTGTGGGACCGCTGGGAAGAGACCATGCGGGCCAATATCAGTGAAATCAACAAACGCGGCATCAAAGAACTGGTGGTAAGCTGCCCTGGCTGCCACGTATCCCTGCACCACCACTACCGCACCTGGGCTAAAAAGTTGGGCATTGACTGGGATGTCCGGGTTCTCCACATCAGCGAAAAAACTGCCGGGATGGTTAGCCAGGGCAGTCTAAAATTCACCCATTCAGTAGATACAGTGGCCACCTGGCACGACCCATGCCACATCGGACGCCATGCTGGGCTTTATAATCCGCCGCGGGAAACCCTAAACGCCATCCCGGGCCTGACGTTTGTGGAGATGGAACACAGCAAGGAGAACTCTCTTTGCTGCGGCAGCGTGTTGACCCGCATCAGCGATACATCCATATCCGATTCCATCGCCCTGCGCCGCTTTCAGGAAGCTGAAGCTGCCGGTGCTCAGGATTTGGTTACGACCTGCCCCTGCTGTGAATTTCAGCTGCGGGTTGGGCGCCAGGCTTCCAAGAGCCCTGTAATGGTCCGGGACTTCGCTACCATGGTAGCGAAAGGTCTGGGCTACGCTGATGATACTGACCTGAGTGAAAGCACTGCTCTGAGTGAATGGGTTGTGTTTGACCAGATGATCACCGCCATGAGCGTAGAAGAAATTGCTAAAATGATGAGCGTAATGATGCCGCGCATGATGGAGCTGCTCCCCGGGTGGATGAAGTCCATGATGTCCACCACCAAGCCCCTGCCCTCTGGCGCCAAGGACAAGTTGCTGGCAGCCATGCGGGGTATGGTTCCCCAAATGATGCCCGCACTCCTGCCCGGGATGCTGCCCCGGATGGTTCCCGATGTCATCCGCTACATGGAGGACCTGGCTCCCAGTATGCCCCAAGCCATGCGCCAGCTCATGCCCAAAATGCTGCCCGAAGTCATGGAAAGATTAATGCCCAAAGTCCTGCACCTCTTAATCCCCCTGATTCTGGACGAGATGCTAAAAAACATGAAGCAGTCACTAATGACCGCAAGTCGAAAATAGCAAATGGAAGTGTCAAGGGAGTGTCAAGGGGACAGTCCCTGTGACACCCACTGATGACCGCAAGTCGAAAATAGCAAATGGGCCGCAGCTTCAGGCTGCGGCCCATTGTCTTAAGATGACCAAAACGGAAGTGTCAAAGGGACAGTCCCCTTGACACCTTTGACACCCGCCTTTGACACCGTGGAACGGCCTCCTAGATTATTCTGAGATGGCGGGCCTTATTTTTTTTATGCAGCCACCCCAATAGCTTAAGCATTACCCCGTGGGCCTTGTTGGAAAACATATATACTCCCTGTCCATTTTCTTGCCAGCATTCCACATAGATAATTTCTCCCCCAGCCTCGTCCAGCAGCAGCCACGCCAGGGAGCACTGAGCGGACTGGATTTCGAAGCTGGGCCCGCCGTAAGCCTGTTCCAACACCCTGGCCACAACCCCGGCATCCATATCCCGTAACACCTGATTCATTTCCTTGGATAAATCCCCTGGCTTTAAATCAGCCATGGCGCTCAGTTTCCTGGCATACTCTCCTCGTTCGACTTTCAACCTTGGTCTCACCGGCTACCCCCTACCCCACCCTGTTTTGCTGTCCAAAACAAAGAAGTCACGGCACTGCCATGACTTCGTGGCTGCCGCTAACAGGAAGGCATCTATTCGTATTATAGGGAAAGCCCTTTAAAAATATCGTTGAAGCCGATAAGTGAATTGAATTCGTTTACGACAAAACCCGACAAAGCTTTTCAACCGGGGTCCCCGCAAAATCGTTAGCTTGTTGTAATCTCTTCAGGATTTTGCGGGGTGGGAACGGCCTGCAAGCTTATACATGGCCCGGGCATATATCTCAAGGCACACCTTCACATCCTGCAAGAGAATATACTCATTCGCAGTATGGGCCACATCTTCCCTGCCCGGCAGCAAGGGGCCGAAAGCCACTCCCTTGTCCAGTTTCCGCGCGTAGGTTGCACCCCCGATGGCCATGGCATCCTGTGTGTCCCCGGTCACATCTCTGTAAACAGCCAGCAGAGACCTGACTAACCCACTGTCCTTGGACAGGTAATGCGGCGGGTCAAATTCCAGGACTTCCACATCAAATCCAGCCCCGAGCAAAGCCTTTCTGGCTGCTTCCAGCACTTCCTCCAGCTTTACGCTCACAGGAGAGCGGATATCAATGACAGCTTCCCCTTGACCGCTGGAAAACCGGAGCATACCCAAGTTGCAGGTGAGTTTGCCGGAAATTTCGTCAGCGAAGGAAATCTCCAATCCTTCGCCGTTTATCCCCCGGCCGAGGCGCGAGAGGAACTGCAAGGGTTTTTGCTGCTCCTGCAGCTCCAAGGAACACAAGCTTTCCAGCAGCGGCACCAAAGCGTTCCTTCCCTGTTCCGGCACACTGGCGTGAGCCGACCTGCCCTGGGCCCTAATCTTTAGTACTCCTTCCTCTGCCTCAGCGCTCAAGTCCTTTTCCTGCAGCAGCAACCTCTCCCAGTCCGGGGGTAAGTCCTCAAGCCTGACCCTGGCCTCAGCAACCTGGGGCACGATGTTTGGCCGTTCCCCACCGTGCAGGCTTTGCAGGGGCCCCTGCCCCTGCCAGGAGACTTTCAGGTGCAGCAGACCCTTTTCCGCGTATATCAGAGGGAAATCGCCGTCAGGAGAAAACCCCAGGGTCGGCTTCTCTTCCTGCTGAAAATAATGTTCCACACAG
>JAJYNB010000032.1 GCA_021786555.1 Bacillota bacterium
ACATGCCTTTTAACGAATCCAGTATTTCTTCCAACGGTTTTGCTTCAGCAACAATCACTTAGCGGCTCCCTCCTCTCTGTTTTCGGCCTGGGCCTGCCGGGCTAGGCGCAGCGGACTCGGGCCGAGTTTTAGAATCCTGTTGGTCATCTCTGCAGCGATTTCCGCAAACCTGGGGCCCATGGAACCTGAAAGGTTGAACATCTCCAGGCGGTCCCCGCCAATGCCGATTTTATCCAGAATTTTTTTGGCTGCGTTAACCCGCTTCTTGGCCCGGATATTGCCTTTGAGAAAGTGGCAGTCCCCTTCCAGGCATCCCGCCACATAAACTCCGTCCGCACCGTCTTCAAAGGCCTCCAACAGCAGCCTGATATCCACCTTGCCTGAACAGGGCTGCTCGATCATCCTCACCGTCGGAGGGTACTGCAGCCGTAGAGACCCGGCCAGGTCTGCGGCAGAGTAGGCGCAGTAATAGCAGCAGAAGGCTACTATCTTGGGATTAAAGTTCATAATTACACCTCCCCGACAGCGGCTATTTTAGCCAGCATCTGTTCATCCGTATAATGTTGGAGCTGAATGGCCTTATTCGGACACTCGCCTACGCAGGTTCCGCAGCCGTGACACTGCACCGGCTCGATCTCCGCCACCCTGTTCGCTCCGACCTTGGGAACGCTGTACGGGCAAACCCTGACACAGGTGAGACAGGCGGCGCACTTGTCCGGGTCAACCTTGGCCACCACCCCGCCCACCATCAGGTGGGATTTGGCCAGGATGGTTACCGCCCTGGCCACTGCGCCCTGGGCCTGGTAGACAGCTTCACTGACAAATTTTGGCGAGTGGGCCGCTCCGCAGAGGAAGAGTCCTGAGCCAGGGAAATCCATTGGCCCCAGTTTCGCGTGAGTCTCCATGAAAAAGCCGTCTTCGTTTATGGGCACCTTGAGCACAGTACCCAACTCTCTTGCCCCGTCTGCAGGCTCCATGCCCTGGGCCAGCACCAGCAAATCGGGCTTGACTTCCCAGCTTAAGTCCGAATCCGCGTCCTGTACCTGGAGGGATATTTCCTTGTTCAACTGAGGCGCCGGCAGGTTTTTGGGATCATAACGGACGAAGATGATGCCCATTTCCCGGGCCAGCCTGTAATAGCTCTCCCGGAAGCCGTAGGTACGGATGTCCCGGTGCAGCACATAGACCTGGCCTGCCGGATTACTCTGCTTCAGCCTGATGGCGTTGCTGATACCCTGGGTGCAGCAGCTGCGGCTGCAGTAGGTCAGTTCCTCCCCAGCGCTGGCGCAGAGCACCATGGCTGCTTGCTGCCAGTCCCCCAGGGACTCCTGGTAGGCCGACAGCGGATCACCGTGTTCCACCTGGTTCAGGGTGTATAGTCTCTCCTCCAACTGGACCATGGTCATGATTCTCGAGTCCTTGCCCAGCCCGTAGACCGGGTTGGGCTCGGCCAGTTTGCCGCCCGTGGCCACAATCACCACACCGTGGTGCACTTCCTGGCGCAGGTCCCCTGTTTTTAGAGTTGAAATAAAGTGGCCCTGATGCCCTGTCACATCAAGCAGTTCGGAATTGGTGAACACCTGAATCAGGGGGTTGGTCCTCACCTGTTCGATTGCCTGCAAGAGGTACTCCTGGGCATCCCCTCCGTCCTCACCGAAATAAAGGTTCTGCAGGTTGCCGCCCAGGACGGGCTCCCGCTCAACCAGATAAGACTTGAATCCCTGTCCCGCCAAAGTCAGGCAGGCCGTCATGCCGGCTATGCCGCCCCCTACCACCAATGCCGTGGGGACAACAGGTACCGGTTCCATGTGCAGCGGGGTATGGTGTTTGACCTTGGCCACCGCCATCCGCACCAGATCCTTGGCCTTCACGGTAGCCAGTTCCGGTTCTTTGCGGTGCACCCAGGAACACTGGTCGCGGATATTGGCCATCTCGAACAGGAACTGGTTCAGTCCCGCTTCCCGCAGCGCCTCCCGGAACAGGGGCTGGTGGGTGCGGATAGTGCAGGAAGCCACCACCACCCGGTTCAGGCCTTCTTCGTTTACTACATCCTTGATGTGCTTCACCGTATCCTGGGAACAGGTATAGAGGAATTCCTCGGCGTGGGCCACCCCTGACAGGTGTTTGGCATACTCAGCTGTGCCCGGTACATCCACCACCGAAGCGATATTGATACCGCAGCGGCAGACAAACACGCCCACCTTGGGCTCTTCACCCGTAATATCCCGCTCGGGCGGATAGATTTTGGGGGAAACCAGCTGGTTGCGCCCTTCAGCCAACAGCGCCCCGGCAGCAGCCGCTGCAGCGCTGGCGTTCATTACGGTTTCAGGTATGTCCCGCGGGCCCTGGAACGCTCCAGCCACAAAAACACCGGCCCGGGTCGTTTCTATGGGGTTAAGGGGATTGGTCAGGGCAAAACCGTACTCGTTCAGCTCAATCCCTGTAACTTGGGCCAAATCCCGGGCAGCTTTGGGCGGCTTAACCCCAACCGCCAGGACCACCAGCTCAAATTCTTCCTCGATTACCCTATCCCCCTGGACATGTTTGATTATCAGGTTTCCGGTCACCGGGTCTTCCTTCACGCTGGAGACCATGGTCCGCACATAACGCACGTTGTTGTTCTTGGCTGACTTGACGTACTTATCAAAGTTCTTGCCATAAGAGCGCATATCCAGATAAAAGATAGTCGGTTCGATGTTGGCGTCATGCTCACGCGAGATGATAGCTTCTTTCGTCGAGTACATGCAGCAGATAGATGAACAATACTCAACCCCTTTGTTGCAGGTCCTGGAGCCAACGCACTGGATAAAGGCAACCTTCTTAGGTGCCATGTGGTCTGACGGCCGCACCACATGGCCCTGGGTGGGCCCGGTGGAACTTAACAGGCGCTCAAATTCCATAGATGTCATCACGTTGGGATAAATCCCGTAGCCATACTCGCCGCGCAGTTCCCCGTTTTGCAGGTCGAACCCTGGCTCCAGGATCAAAGCCCCCACTTCCAATTCCAGTCTCTCGGGCTGGGCATCATGGGAGATGGCCTTTTTCTTGCAGGCCTTGACGCACTGCAGGCACTCGGAGCATACCCCGCAGTTCAGGCAGCGCTGAGCTTCAGAGATGGCCTGCTCCTGGTTAAAGCCCTTGTACACTTCGCGGAAGTCCTTAACCCGTACCGCCGGGTCCACCAGTTCCTGTTTTTGCCGTTCAGTCACAATTACCTTAAGGCCTTCCGGCGCCCCGACCAATTCAGGCTTTTCGCCGGAGCGGCCTTCTGACAACTCCTTGCCCTGCAGGTAGCGGTGGATGGACTCAGCAGCCTCATGGGCTGCGCCCACTGCCCCTACCACTGAGGCAGGGCCGCTCACCACATCGCCGCAGGCGAAGATACCAGACACTGCTGTTGCGTAGGTAAGCTTGTCGGCCTCAATCAGGCCGCGGTTCACTTTCACCCCGCTGTCCGCCAGGAAGTCAAGTTCAGTAGCCTGTCCGATGGAGAGCAGCACCATGTCTGCGCTGACGCTTTCAAGCCTGCCTTCGTCATAGGATGGGTTGAACCTCCCCTGATCGTCAAAAACCCGGGTACAGCGCTTGAATTTCATACCGCTGACTTTCCCGTCCTGGCCCGAAACTTCCAGCGGACCCCAGCTGGGGTGGATGATTACCCCTTCATCCTCCGCTTCCTCAATCTCCCAGCGGTGGGCGGGCATACCGGCATAGTCTTCCAGGCAGTAAAGATGGACTTCTGCGGCTCCCAGGCGCAGGGCAGTGCGGGCGGTGTCGATGGCCACGTTGCCTCCCCCTACGACCACGGTCTTCTTGCCAACCGCAGGCTTTTCACCCAGGGCGGCTTCCCGCAGAAATTCTACGCCCAGTTCCACGCCCTGGAGATCAATACCTGGTATGGGCAGGGACCGCCCCTTCGGACAGCCCACAGACACCAGGAGGGCAGGGAACTCGGCTTGCAGCTGCGCCAGGCTCACATCCACCCCTACTTTGGTGTTGGGCCTGAACTCAACCCCGATGTCCAGGATGGCACTGGTTTCCCGGTCCACGATTTCGCCAGGCAAACGGTAGCGCGGAATCCCTGCTCTGAGCATGCCCCCGGCTTCCGGCAGAGCGTCAACCACGGTCACCCGGTAGCCCCGTTCCGCCAGGTCCTTGGCCGCAGCCAGGCCTCCGGGGCCGGCTCCGATGATTCCCACCTTCAGCGGTCTGCCCGACTCATCCATTAGCAGGGCCTCTGGCTTTTGTACAATCAGGTTGTTTTTTATAGCTTCTGCCCAGCCGTAATCAGCGGTGGCTCTTTTTAGGGAAGCAATGGATACTGCCTCATCAATATTTTTGCGGTTGCACTCCCCTTCGCAGGGATGGTGGCAGATCCTGCCGCAAATTCCGGCAAAGGGCATACGCCGCCGTACGACTTCCAGTGCGTCACTAAACCGCCCCTCCGAAAGCAGGGCCACGTAGCCCTGGGCATTGCAGCCGGCGGGACATGTACCGCGGCAGGGCGGAGTGCCCCGTTTCTCGATTAAATACTTGTTGGGAACCGCCTGGGGAAAGAGCCTGTATACTGCCTTCCGGCTGCTCTTGTCCTGGTTGAATTCGTCTCCGACTTTTACCGGGCATACCTGCTCGCAGTCCCCACAGGCAGTGCACTCATCCAAACTGACATAACGGGGGGCTTTATGGACGGATACTTTAAAGTTTCCCGCTTCACCCTCAACCTTGTTCACGTTAGCCATGGTGTGAATTTTGATATTGGGATGGGAGAGGGTATCGGTCATCTTCGGCCCCATGAGGCACATGGCACATTCGTTGGTTGGAAAGGTCTTGTCCAGTTGAGCCATCTTGCCGCCGATGGACGGCTGGTCCGTTACCAGGTGTACCAAATATCCCGCGTTGGCCAAGTCCTGGGCTGATTGCATGCCTGCAATCCCCCCGCCCAAGACCAATACGGATCCAACAACTTTTTCAGCCACCTGCGATCACCCCTTCCAACTGGTCCAGTGCGCTCTTGGTATCCACCAGATGGGCCTTCAACCACTCGCTGCTGTCCGGAATGCCCAAGGCCAGGCCGACCAGCTCGGTGAAATAGAACACGGGCATCATTTTGCTCTGGCGCCCCTCAAGGTTCGCCTGACAGAGAGGACAGGCAGTCGCAATGGCCATGGCGCCGGCTTTCTTCGCTTCAGCAACCAGTCGGTCCACCAAGGGGGAAGCGGCATCTCCCTGGGTTACGCCCAGGCTGCCTCCGCAGCATTCGGTCTTATAAGACCAGCGCACCACCTGTGCCCCCATTTCCCGCAGCAGAACATCCATTTTTTGCGGCTGTTCCTGGTTGTCGAAGGCGGCTGCATCAGGCCTGACCAACAGGCAGCCGTAATAGGGAGCGACCTTCAAACCCGTCAAACGCCGCTTGAGTCCAGCCTTGATTTTCCGCAGCATCTCCGGCCTTGTCAGGAGGTCCAGGGGATGTACCGTCTTGACTTTCTGCTGGTAGGGTTTGCCCATCACCTTTTCTACTTTGCCCTGTAAAATCCGGGCATCCTTGGACCCGCCGGCCAGGTACTCTTCGGTGACGCGCAAGGTGCTGTAGCAGGCTGCGCAAGGGACCAGAAGATCGCTGCCCACCTCTTCCGCCTGAATCAGATTCCTGAGCGGCAGGGCGTAGCTGAGAGTATGATCGCTGCTGTGGCCGGAACTGGCCCCGCAGCAGTTCCAGTCCGGAATTTCCCTGGTGACTACCCCCAGAGCCTTGAGCACCGCCCGGCTGGAGTAGTCATATTCCCTGGCGCTCGTGTGCAGGGAACAACCAGGATAATAACCTACGCTCTCAACCATTGATCTCACCCCTTACTTTGTGGAGTTGAAACAACTCCCTGACCTGGCGGCGGCCGCTGACCCGATGCGGCAGCAGGGACAGCTTGCCCTTGGCAAACATTTTAAGTCCCAGCTCCTTATCCTCCGTCCAGCGTTTAACCCGCCATTTATACCCGATCACCATGCCAAGTTCGTACACCCGGCCATGACGTTTGACCGATGCCAGGAAACTTTCATGAAATGCCGGTAAAGGTTTTCCAGGCATTCCCCTGTTCGCCAGCACCTGGCCTTTAATCACGTCAAGTATGGCCGAAATGTCAATTCCGTTCGGGCAGCGGGTCTGACAGGTTTTGCAGCCTATGCAATACCAGACCAGTGGAGCGCTGATGAGTTCCTCCTCCCGTCCCAGCTGGCCCAGACGCACTGCCTGGTGGGCTTTGATGTCGCTGTAAGCACTGACCGGGCACCCGCCCGAACACTTCTTGCATTGAAAACAGCGGCTGATGGGCTGACCGCTTTCCGTTTCCAAATAGTCTAGGAAATCAGTCACATTTACCCTCCTCACCTTAAAAATCTTTTTCTGATTAGTTGCTAGTGCATTGTTTGTGTCATT
>JAJYNB010000079.1 GCA_021786555.1 Bacillota bacterium
GTGGCTGAAGATGGCAGTTTGTTGGCTTATGATGAAGACGAGCCTGGCCTTTTGGGGACAGTCTGAACCTGGAGTCAGGCATTCAGTTAAAGCTGACTATTGTCAGCAGCCCGAAGCCCGCCATCCCAGCGGGTTATTTTTTGTTATGCCGGAGTGGAGCAGCCGATGGAACTTCTAAAAAGCCGGAAATTTTTGCGAATCGTCATTTTCAGTTTGGTTTCTGTATCCCTCTTGGTACTTCTGTGGCGGGTACGGCCTATCCTGACCCCTTTTTTTTTGGCGTTTTTTATTGCCTACGTACTGAGTCCGGTTGTAGGGTTCTTGTGCACACGGGGGTTCTCAAGGGGAATAGCCATCTCAGTCACCTATCTGGTCCTGGTAATAATCATTGCCGCCGTGGTAGTGTTTGTACTACCGGAAGTGTTTAGAGAACTGAACCGGTTTGCGCAAAGTTTGCCGCGTTATGCCGGTGAGATTCAGGCCTTCTTCGACGGTCTGCAGGCTCATTACAAGCGGGTTGCCTTGCCCCCGGGAGTGATGCGAAGCATCGACGCCAATCTGATCAGGGCAGAAGAATGGCTGGGCCTTAAACTCCAGTCTATTATTGCCTGGATAATTTCCCTGGCAGGGGTATTACCCCTGTTGATTCTGTCGCCAATTCTGTCACTATACATCCTGTACGACTGGGAGCGCTTTAAAGTAGGGTTAAAGAACGTGATGCCCAACAGCTGGCGCGGCAATGCGATTCACCTTGGTCAGGAAATCAGCCTTGTAGTCCGCAGGTTTTTACGGGGCAATTTGGCTGTAGCCGCGCTTGTGGGAATCATGACCGGGGTCGGCATGAAACTGATAGGTATGGATTATGCTTTGCTGATTGGGGTAATCTGCGGTGTGTTTGATTTGATTCCTTATTTTGGGCCGGTAATAGGCGCTGTACCTGCCCTGGGTCTGGCTTTGTTAAAGTCCCCAACCATGGCCCTCTGGGTATTAGGCGTAATCTTTGTGGTTCAACAACTGGAGAGCAATGTTATCCAACCCAAAATCATGGGCGACAGTCTGGGACTTCATCCCCTGGTGATTGTCTTTGCCCTGTTGGCCGGTGGAGATCTGTTCGGGTTTTGGGGCATGCTCCTCGCTGTGCCCATTGCCGGCGTACTCAGAGTAATCCTGAGCTACGTCTACCTCAAGCTGGTCTAATAGGACGAGGGGACGGTTAGCGAATATCACCTGAGTATGCAGTGCCATGAATAGTTGACAGGAAGGACGGCGAGTGGCTATACTATAGCAGTAGAAAACGAGCAAACCGTTGACGGGAAAGAGTATACCGGTATTTGGGCCGACAGAAAGGAACTCCGCGGCTGAAAGGGTTCCGGTCTAAAACTGGTTGAAGCCATCCCGGAGGGAGGAAAAATAACCTACGGGTTGCGCCCGTTAAAGCGCCAAGGCTTAGTGCCGAAGTGACCGAAGACCGGTAATCAGGGTGGTACCACGGGTTAGATCTCGTCCCTGCTGGAAACAGTAGTGACGGGTTTTTTGCTTTTAGCCCGGCAATTCAGCCAGTATTCAGGAGTCAGGAGTCAGTAGTCAGTAGTCAGTAGTCAGTAGTCAGTAGTCAGAATGTGAAAGGGAGACCCGGCTCGTGAGTCAGTTGGGGACGGTTCTTAATTGACTCAAAACTAAACCAATGAAGAACCATGTGACTCACGGATAAGCGTCAAAATTCAGCAAGATTTGCTAGGACGGCAAGAACCGTCCCCGTTGTCCTATCCGTTATCCTAGTCAGGTGTCAGAAGTTAAATGAGAGAGATTAGCTCAAAAATATTCTGAATTCTGACTCCTGACTTCTGAATACTTCACCAGAAGGAGGCCCATAATTTATGTACACCGGAAACCAACTGAGGCAGATGTTTTTAGACTTTTTCGCTGCAAAAGGCCATACTGTGGTGCCCAGCGCATCTCTCATCCCGAAAGACGACCCTACTTTGCTGCTCACCGTAGCGGGGATGGTTCCTTTCAAGCCTTATTTCCTGCGTAAAGTTGAACCGCCTTTTCCCAGGGCCGCTACAGTGCAAAAGTGCGTGCGCACGCCCGATTTGGAGGTAGTGGGAAAGACAGCCCGCCACCATACGTTTTTTGAAATGCTGGGCAACTTTTCCTTCGGAGATTATTTTAAAGAGGGCGCTATAACCTGGGCCTGGGAGTTTATCACAGAGGTGCTTAAATTACCTAAAGAAAAGCTTTGGGTGACGATTTATCCCGGAGATGAAGCTGCCCTTAACCTGTGGCTCAATAAGGCGGGCGTTGCCAGGGACAGGATAGTCCTGGATGAATCAAATTTCTGGGCAGCCGGTCCGACCGGGCCCTGCGGTCCCTGCTCGGAAATCTACATTGACCTGGGTGAACACCGCAGCTGCGGTCCTGACTGCGCGATGGGTTGTGAATGCGACCGCTTCCTGGAGATTTGGAACCTGGTGTTCATGCAGTACAACCGGGATGAGGCGGGCAATTTGAACCCGCTCCCCAAACAAAACATTGACACCGGCATGGGTCTGGAGAGGATTGCTTCTGTTATTCAGGGGGTTGAATCAAATTTTGACACCGACTTGCTGCAGCCCATTATCCGCCGTACCGCAGAAATTGCCGGAGTGGAATACGGACAGGACCTTAAAACAGACGTTTCTTTGAAGGTTATTTCCGATCATCTCAGGGCTGTGACCTTCCTGCTGGGTGATGGGATCAGGCCGGACAATGAGGGCAGGGGCTATGTACTCAGGCGTATCCTGCGCCGGGCAGTCAGGCATGGAAAACTGTTAGGCATTAAGGAAGCCTTCCTGGACAGGGTTTTGGATATAGTCGTAAATGACTACGGTCATGCCTACCCGGAGTTAAAAGAAAACTACAGCTTTATCGTCAACCACCTGCGTTTGGAAGAAAGAAAATTCCTGGAGACTCTTGACCAGGGGATGAACATCCTCAGCCAGTTTGTGCACCGTATGGGAGGCCGGAAAAGGCTGGGCGGCCGTGAGGCCTTTGAACTTTATGCCACTTATGGCTTTCCCCTGGAATTGACGGAGGAAATCCTGGCCGAGCAGGGTCTCAGCGTTGACCGGGAGGGCTTTGACCAAGCCATGGAAGAACACAGGGAACTGGCTAAACAAACCTTTAACCGCGAACTGGACAATGCCGCCCTGCACGATACCCTGACCGCCCTGGCGAAATCGCTGGGAGCCACTGAGTTTGTGGGATATGAAAGCTTGCAGGCGGAAGCCAAAGTCCTGGCCCTGTTGGTGGACGGAGAAGAAAGAGACACTGCTCCGGCAGGGGCCAGTGTTATGATAGTGCTGGACGCAACACCCTTCTATGCGGAAAGCGGCGGCCAGACCGGGGATAGCGGCAGCCTGAAGTGGACGGGGGGAGAAGTGCCGGTCGAAGACACCCAAAAGGTGTCCGGAAGCATGTATGTCCACAGCGGCAAGGTCAGTACCGGGGTCCTGAGCAAGGGCCAGGCCCTTAAGGCTTTGGTTGACACAGATTCCCGCCTGGCAACGGCGCGGAATCACAGCGCAACTCACCTCTTGCACCAGGCACTGCGGCAGGTATTAGGCCAGCATGTTCACCAGGCCGGTTCCCTGGTGGCGCCAGGCAGACTGCGTTTTGATTTTTCTCATTTTTCCGCCGTAACTCCTGAACAGCTTAATGCGATTGAGGATATTGTCAATCAACAGATTTTGTCCTGTCTGCCGGTAGGGACCAGGGAGACAAGCCTAGAGGAGGCCAAAGCATTGGGAGCAGCAGCCCTCTTCGGAGAAAAGTACGGAGACATAGTGCGCATGGTAAGCATGGGCGATTTCAGCCGGGAATTGTGCGGCGGCACCCATGTAAGGTCGACGGGAGAAATTGGCTTCTGCAAAATTATTTCAGAAGGCGGCATAGGTTCCGGTCTGCGGCGGATAGAAGCGGCCACAGGCAAAAATGCTTTTGCCCTGGCCAGGGAGGACGGCGAAGCCCTGGCGCAAATCGCCTCATTATTCCGGACTGTCAAATCTCAGGCAGCGGAAAAAGTGGAACAATTGTTTGGTACCCTAAGGGAGCAGGAGAAAGAAATTCAGCTGTTACAGCAAAAATTAGTGCGCAACCAGGTAACGGATATCCTGGCCAAAGCGGTGGATGTGGCCGGAGTAAAAGTACTGGCCGCCAAAGTTCAGGCTCCCGATATGGAGGGACTGCGGAGCATGACCGACCTCTTAAGGGATAAACTCGGTTCAGGGGTAATAGTCTTGGGGGCGGCGGCGGAAAACAAAGTCAATTTTGTGGCGGCCGTGAGCAAGGACCTGACCGGCAGGCTGCATGCCGGCAACATAGTCAAAGAGGTGGCCAAAGCAGCCGGAGGCGGCGGAGGAGGAAGGCCGGACATGGCTCAGGCCGGCGGAAAAGACCCAGGCAAGCTCGACACTGCTCTGCAGCATGCGCTGGAAGTAGTGAATTTTTCTCTTAAATAAAGGTAAAACTAATAATTATGAAGAATAAGCATAATGTTAGGGTAACGAAGTGTAGGGCGGTGAACGTCTTGAGCCAGGATTCTTTCGAAGAGACCATGATGTTTACGGCAAAGCAGGATAATCCTCCTGCCCGGGAAATATTGAGTCAGGTCTACGAAGCGCTCAGGCAAAAGGGTTATGACCCCATTAATCAGTTAGTAGGTTATTTGCTCTCTGGTGATCCCGTATACATTACCAGCCACAATAACGCCCGTACTTTAATCCGCAGGCTGGAACGGTATGAATTGCTGGAGGAACTGGTAAAGAGCTATCTTAACGGCATTTGAGCAGCCTGTTGAGCTTTAAACCGGGTTTATTAACCTCATGTCGTGGTGACATGGGGTTTTTCACGGCCAATTGGGAGTGATCTACGTGCCTGTACTGGGCCAAACCGGACTGAATGTAAGTTCCCTGTGCTTTGGCACCCTTGCTGTAAGCCCGCTGCAGGGATGTAACAATATAATTGAGGGCAGCGCTGTGCTGCGTTACGGGTTGGAACAGGGAATAAACTTCCTGGACACGGCAGAAATTTACGCTAACTATGAGATTATCCGCCGCGCAATGCTAGGTCTTAACCATCACGTAGTCATCGCTACAAAATGCTACGCCTACAGCCAGGAGCAAATGCAGGCCAGCCTGGAAAGGGCGAGGCAGGAACTCGACCGTGACGTGATTGAGATATTTTTGCTGCACGAGCAGGAAAGCATGCATACTGTGCGGGGACATAGGGAAGCCTTGGAATATTTGCTTGAGGCAAAGCAAAAGGGTATTGTCAAAGCGGTAGGCTTATCGACCCACGCGGTTGCCGGCGTACGCGCCGGAGCGGCCCTGGCGGAAATTGATGTGATTCACCCTATTCTCAATCAAGCAGGCCTAGGCATTATCGACGGAACTTTGCCCGAGATGGACGACGCTGTCCAACTCGCACACCAGATGGGCAAAGGAATATACGCCATGAAGGCCCTGGGTGGAGGGCATCTCAGCCGGGATCCTGTGCAGGCTTTGAATTATGCCAGGCAAGTCCCCGGAGTATCGGCTGTTGCTGTGGGAATGTCCTCACGCCTGGAAGTGGACATAAATTTGCGGATATTTTCCGGACTTGAAGTCCCCGCCCAATGGTTGGACCGGTTGCAAAAGGAGCGGAGAATCCTGCATGCAGCCGATTGGTGTGAGGGATGCGGCCAATGCCAGGATAAATGTCCCCAGGGGGCTTTGCGACTGGAGCAGGAACGCATTAGGGTAGATCAGGCTAAATGTGTTCTCTGCGGTTATTGTGGGGCTGTATGCCCTCACTTTTGCCTGAAAATTATCAGACAGGGATGAATTAGCGATGCGGATTATGGGACTGGATTTGGGTGATAAGACAATTGGTGTGGCGGTTAGCGATTTGCTGGGTTTGACTGCCCAGGGAGTGGAAACTATCCGGCGGTCAAAACGGGAAATTGATCGGTTGAGAGAATTGGTTAAACTGTACGAGGTCGAGGAAATAGTTGTTGGCCTACCTCGGAACATGGACGGGTCCATAGGGCCGAGAGCGGAGAAAACCCTGGAATTTGCCCATTACCTGTCTGAGACACTGAATCTGCCGGTCTCAAGCTGGGACGAACGCCTGACCACCGTGGCGGCTCAGCGATCGCTGCTTGAAGCCGATGTTTCCAGGGCCAAACGCAGGCAGGTAATAGACAAAATGGCGGCCATGCTGATTCTGCAAGGGTACATGGACAGCCGACGCCCCCGTAACTAGTAACTACTCAGGAGTCAGGAGTCAGGAGTCAGGAGACAGGAGCCAGGAGACAGGAGTCAGGAGTCAATCAGGAACCGTCCCCAAGTGACTCAGAAGTCGGGATGAAAGAAGCGGCATGTAATTCTGAATTCTGA
>JAJYNB010000267.1 GCA_021786555.1 Bacillota bacterium
GTAGTCAGAATGAATCAGAGTAAGCCTCGGGAGAACCATCAGTAACCGGCAGACAAGTCAGATTAGCGCGCAGCAGTCTAAAGAAGAAATCCGGCGAAAAGCTAATAAGAATTTCTGGGTATTCTGAATTCTGACTCCTGAATTCTGAATTCCTGACTCCCTGAAGAAATACCGCCCCGGCTGATTGAGGAGGGTCCGAAGTGAAAGCATTAAAATTTGCAAAACTGGACAGTGACAACAGGACAATTGTGCAGGTCGGCCCGGTACAAATCGGTGGTCCTAAAATTGCGGTTATGGCTGGACCGTGCGCAGTAGAAAGCAGGGAACAGCTTCTGCTTATAGCTTCCACCCTGAAATCCCTAGGAGCAGATATGCTCAGAGGAGGGGCTTTTAAACCCCGTACTTCTCCCTATTCTTTTCGCGGCTTGGCAGAAGATGGGTTAAAACTGCTGGCAGAGGCCAGAGAACTGACCGGTCTTCCCGTAGTTACGGAAGTGATGGATGCCCGGGACGTGGAACTTGTGGCGGGATATGCCGACATGCTGCAGATTGGCAGCCGCAACATGCAGAATTTTACGTTGCTGCATGAGGTTGGAACTTATCGCAAGCCGGTGCTGCTGAAACGCGGCTTGTCGGCAACTTTAGAGGAGTGGCTATTAGCTGCCGAGTACATTTTAGCTGCCGGCAATAACCAGGTGGTGCTGTGTGAGCGCGGTATCCGTACTTTTGAAACCTGGACTCGCAATACTGTGGATATTTCCGCCATTCCGGCGGTGAAGGAACTTTCCCATCTTCCGGTCATTCTTGACCCGAGTCATGGTACCGGGAGATGGAAAATGGTTTCCCCAGTAGCCAAAGCTGCTGTGGCTGCAGGAGCCGACGGGCTTTTGATCGAAGTCCACCCCGACCCTGAGTATGCTCTCAGTGACGGCCCCCAATCCCTCACACCGGAGAACTTTGCCCGCTTGATCTCTGAGCTGGGTCCTCTGGCCCAAGCGGTGGGACGTACGGCAGGAGCCCAATTTTGACTTCCTCCCCGCGTTGAAACGCGAGGATTCCCAAGTCTCCCGGAGGAGCATGGCAGGCCGTACAAGTGGCCTCTATGCAGTCGCCGTTAGGCCGCCGCTTTACTTTTGAGAGTGCGCTTCTTTACTGTCGCCAGTGGGTATAGCCTGGTTGGATTCAGGCAGAGTGCCCGATCCACCAGCGAAAGTTCGGCATCCGGAAGTGCTTTGCGCAGGATATTGGCGGCCCCGTTCAGATCGGCGTTTACCGTTTGCCCGTTCGCACTGCGATATAGCCCGCGCTTTATACGCCTACCGCTGAATACCGGCTTATCCGTGCGCTCCGGATCGTATTCCGGTAATTCATCCCGATCCAAGAAACTTGCTTTAGATGTGTAGCTCTCTGTGATTTCTATGTACTCAATGCCGTTTTTCTCGCACAGGTACTTCAAAAATCGCCGGAACTTCCAAAACGGAATCTGCACAAAGTTTTGGTTATTCACGTGACCGATGTTGATCTCTTGCTTCCAACCGGAATTTACTCCAACCACTACCCGCCCGATCTTGTTGTCCAAACAATATTGCAAAACTAGATGACCGGCTTTGCTCAGGTAGTCGCGTATTAAGTTTTCCCGGTTGTAGGCTATTAACGCCAGCTTGTTGGTTTCCCCTTTGATGCCCTGCAAATCCTTCATGGATTGGAGTCTGGAGCGTTCCTTGTTGTACCATTGGTTTTCTGCTTTCAGTCGTTTGCCGTCAATGAGGAACGCTGTGCCTACCGTACTGATACCGGCAGCCAGGGTATTAACTCCGGGATCGAGAGCCAAAGTCTCCGTCCTTACGGGATGTGTGCTTTCCACTGTTTCGTAAACAAACTCCGCTTCCAAGAAACGGGCCTGATGGAGGGGATTTAAGCGCACTTCGCGGATGGATTTGCCGGCGATGCGATTCGGTATGCGAATCATGATGGTTAAGCCATGATGTTCTTTCGTGAACCGATTGGACAACGGCACATGAAAGTAACCATCGTGAACAGTGATCGCATTGGTTGAACAAGGCAATTGGTAATATCCGTCCTTGGTTAGATACTTAGGGATCTTCACTTTCTCTGCTGGATATTGCCCCAAGGACACTTTTCTGCTGAGTGCCAGAAATGCCTTCATTGCCTCGTGCGCACTCTTCAATATCTGCTGGCTCACCCCGGCTTGGATTAAGTGGTAGTTCTCGTTTGTTTTGCACTGGTGATAGAGCTTAGTGAAACTCAATAGTTTTCCTGTGGCAAAATAGTGCTGACGCAGAGCGTAGAGGGCTACATTGTAGAGATTCTTAGCATAGCGATGTAGCAGACACATAGCTTCATACTCGGTTTGTGAGAGCTTCTTGAGCCGCACTTTCTGGGTGGCAAACATCTCTTTCTTCACCCCCTCTCTAATGATCTTGGCATTCTTCAATATAGTGCCGGATAGTCTCTGCCGAAACATTTCCGGCAGTTCCCACGTAGTAACTCGGTGCCCACAGCGTTCCCCGGCCTGTCTTTTGCGCCAGATTAGGAAACGCCATGAGTACTCTCCTGGCCGACCAGCCTTTAAATGCTTTTACGATTTCAGCCGGTGCATACTTAGGTGGCGCGGACACAAACAGGTGAATATGGTCCGGCATCACCTCTAGCGCAATGATTTCCCACTCCTTTTCCTGCGCTACGATTCTAAGTGATTCTTCGACAGCCAGAGCCACATTACCCGTAAGAATCCTGCGTCTGTACTTAGGTATCCATACTATGTGGTAGTTTGTAAAATAGGTTGAGTGTCGTGTTTTTTGGTGTTTCTCCATAGTTATATTATATCACGAAGGAGGACTATGTGCATGAAATTCTTTGGGGTTGCGCTCTCATCCCCGGAATCGAATTCCGGGGTTTTCCCGCGCTCGTTCTATAACAGGTGGTTGTCAAACTCAGGCATTTATAGTATTATTAAGCTTAACATGTGACATGGTTGGGGCTTGGCCCGGGGTTGAACGGTAGAAATTGTTTCGGTTGTATAGGCGCATGGTAGCGTCAGGCAGGATGGAAGTATGGTAGAGAGCCTTGGTTTTTTGGCGCCCTCTAACCGGGCGTCTTTATTATTTTCTGTCGAGGAATTCAGAACTCAGAATTCAGACTCCCATGCCGCTAAGCGGCACCACTGATGAATGAAACAATGACTTAAGATAGGCCATACTGATTCTGACTTCTGAGTAAGTCAATCAAGAACCGTCCCCAACTGACTCCATTTGTTTCAGGGCAGAATAATGTAAGCTAGAAATTCTGACTCCTGAATTCTGAATTCCTTGACCCGTAAAACTATCTACTGAGGAGGATATACCCATGGACATCAAAGCTCGTCCGAACGTCGGGAATTTGGCAGTTTATGTGCCCGGAAAGCCCATCGAGGAAGTGCAGCGGGAACTGGGTCTTTCCCAGGTAATTAAACTTGCCTCCAATGAAAACTCGTGGGGCCCATCTCCCAAGGCTCTTGAGGCTGGCCGCCAGGCTTTGGAGAAAGTTTTTCTCTACCCTGACGCCAATGCCTTGGTATTAAAGGAATTGATTGCCGGGGAACTGGCGGTTGGCACTGAACAGATAGTAACAGGCAATGGTTCGGAAGAGATTATCGCCATGATTGCCAAGGCTTTTGTAGACCCGGGTAATGAGGTGGTTATGGCCAAACCCTCCTTTCCCCGCTACCAGACTTGTGTTGAACTCATGAACGGTGTGGCCGTGGAAGTGGAGCTAAAGGATTACCGGCACGATTTGGAGCAGATGGCCCAAAAGATTACTGCCAGGACGAAGGTTGTCTTTGTCTGCAATCCTAACAACCCATCCGGCACCATAGTCACCGAACAGGAACTGGATAAGTTTATGGGGCTGGTGCCTGAAGATGTGTTGGTGGTGTTTGATGAAGCATATTTTGAGTATGTTGCTGATAAGAACTACGCCAGCGGGCTAAAATATCTTCACAGCGGGCGCAATGTTCTGGTCCTGCGTACCTTTGCCAAGGCTTTTGGCCTGGCGGGCCTGCGCATGGGGTTCGGCATTGGAACAGAACAAATTGTGGACTTTCTCAACCGGGTGAGAGAACCTTTTAACGGCAACCTGGCAGCCCAGGCCGCAGCAGCAGCAGCCTGGCAGGACAAAGAATACCTGGCCGAAATTATTGCCAGAAACGCCAAAGGGCTGGCGGAACTGAGGGCCGGTTTGGAAAGCATGGGCTGTACAGTAGTCCCCTCCCATACCAATTTTGTTTTGGTGGACGTTGGCAAACCCAGCCAGGAAGTTTTTGAAGCTCTGCTGAAACTAGGCATTATTATCCTCCCCGGCCATCTCTTCGGCTATCCCACCTCGCTGCGGGTAACCGTAGGTACTCCGGAAGAAAATGAAGCCTTCCTCAATGCCTTGCAAAAGGTTCTCTAGAAGGAAAGTGAGTCACCGGAGAACCGTCCCCAACTGACTCACACCATTCTGACTCCTGACTCCTGAATTCCGGAAAGGAGATTGACCAGTGATTATAGTTATGCGCCGGGGCGCAACGCACGAACAAGTAGAAGAAATTACAGACCGGCTGAAACAGGAAGGTTTTAGCGTCCACCTGTCGGAAGGGGTGGAAAAGACGATTGTGGGCGCCATCGGGGACAGATCCCGCCTGGAGTCCCTGGCCCTGGAAGCTTACCCGGCTGTTGACAAGGTCGTGCCGATTTTGCGGCCCTATAAACTGGCAGGACGCGAATTCCACCCCGAGGACACAGTAATCGAGATAGGACCGCACAAGATTGGCGGGGACCAGGTGCACGTCATGGCCGGCCCCTGTGCCGTGGAAAGCCGGGAACAAATTTTGCAGACTGCGCGGGCGGTCAAAGCTGCCGGAGCCACTATTTTACGGGGCGGAGCTTTTAAGCCCCGCACCTCCCCCTATTCCTTTCAGGGGTTAGAGGAAAAAGGACTGCAGCTTTTGGCGGAGGCCCGGGACGAAACAGGGCTGCTAATTGTGACTGAAGTCGTTGATCCCAGAAACGTGGAACTTGTCTCAAATTACGCTGATATCCTGCAGATCGGCGCCCGCAACATGCAGAATTTTTTCCTGCTGCGGGAAGTGGCCAAAACGGGCAGACCAGTCATGCTGAAGCGTGGACCGTCAGCCACCTACGAGGAATGGATTATGGCCGCCGAGTACGTAATGGCGGGAGGAAATTATAACGTGATGTTCTGCGAACGGGGCATCCGGACCTTTGAAACCTATACGCGCAACACCTTGGACCTCTGTGCTGTGCCTGTGCTTAAACAGCTTTCGCACCTTCCGGTCGTAGTTGACCCTAGTCATGGAACCGGACGCTGGAATCTGGTTCAGACCATGTCTGTGGCGGCAGTTGCGGCAGGGGCCGATGCCCTGATAGTTGAAGTTCATCCGGATCCATCCAAAGCCCTGTCCGACGGGCCCCAATCCTTGACGCTTGAGAACTTTGACGGCTTAATGCAGGATTTACGCCAGGTGGTCAAGCTTTCAGGCAGGCACATTTAAGGGGGTAGACGGTCATGCCGCTGGCGGCGCCATCAGAGGATGGAAATACTCCTCAAAGTCTCTCAAGGCCCGGAAGCAAGCATGCACTCGGACCTCGGACTTCGGACACCGGACTTCTATTTCGGGGCAGACCTGTGGAGAACCGCAAAATTGCAGTTATTGGTTTAGGTTTAATCGGCGGTTCCCTGGGGCTGGCCCTGGCAGGAAAGGGATATGAGATTACCGGCATAGACCGGAACCGGGAGACTTTGGCCAGGGGTCTCAAACTGGGCGCTGCCAGCAGGGTGACAGAAAACTTGGCGGATGGAGTTAAGGGCGCAGCTGTGGTTTTTCTGGCAGTGCCGGTAGGAGCTGCGTCGGAGGTGCTGAAAACAATTGCTCCCCATCTCTCCCCCGGCGTGATTGTCAGTGATGTAGGCAGTGTAAAAACAAGCCAGCTGCGTCTGGCGCAGGATTTGCTCCCCGCAGGGGTTGATTTTGTCGGCGGCCACCCAATGGCCGGTACAGAACAGGCCGGCATTGACGGTGCGGACCCTTTGATGTTTGTCAACGCTGTTTACGTGCTGACCCCTGCAGCCAATTGCTCGCCTGGTGCTGTGGAGGAAATGGCAGCGCTGGCGCGCCAGGCAGGGGCTCATCCGCTTATTATGGATCCGGTCAAACATGACCGCGCTGTGGCCACCCTGAGCCACCTGCCCCACCTGTTGGCGGTAGCCCTGACCAAAACAGCCGGCAAGCTGGAAGAGGAAGAGCCTTGCAGCCTGGCCCTCGCCGCAGGCAGCTTTCGTGACGGTACGCGGGTGGCTGCCAGCAGTCCGGTGATGTGGCAGGATATTTGTCTCGTCAAC
>JAJYNB010000273.1 GCA_021786555.1 Bacillota bacterium
CATAGGGATGATAGGTGTTCACACAGTCTATGCCCCGGGTGGCATCGCTGCGGTCCCTGGCCCAGGCGGTCACCTCTGCCGGAAAATCCCCCCCTTCCTTGGCGATACCGATGAGGCAGGTCTGGTTATAATACTCACCATGCTTAAGATGCGCAGTCCAGAAAGGGCGGCAAATTTCCCGCAATTCGTCCAAAAGCTCAGCCCACTCGCCCGCGGACCCAAAACGCATTCGCAGCAGGTTTACAATGCTCAATTTTTCCAGAGCTTCGAAATAACCCGAACAGACTGAGGTGATTTTCTCTTTCAACCCTGTTCCCGGGGCAGACCACACCCGTTCAGACACCTCCTGCAAATCCCGCGGTCCGTACTGGCGGTAGAATGTTTCGCAGTCCTCCCGGCTCATCACTTCCTGAACCAGAAGAGCAGAATCATCCTGGCGGGCATCCTGGAAAGCTGTGCTTGCCAACACCTGACGCGCCTCTTTAGCTATGGACTGAAGCTCGTGCTGCCAGGCCTTTACTCTTTCAGCCTCTTCCCTTACCGCAGCGGCAAACCGCTGCAGCCCGGCTTCCAAGCCTGCCAACACCTCACGCTCCAGCCTGGCGCCAAGCCAGTTGTGGTATTTATCACCCGCCTTCTGGCATAGAGCCTGGCCTCGGAGTCTACGTCCGAAGGCCCCTAACTTCCGCAGTTGTGACCGCAGCTCAGCCAGGTCCTGGGTCAAAAGACCCGTCTCCTCCCGGCACTGTTCCAGTGTTTCCCTAATCAGAGCCTGGACAGGTTCCAGCCGCCTACCTAGGTTTTGCAGGAAACTCCCTGCAGATGCAGCGCCCTGCCGTCCGGCAAGATGCAAAACTTCTTGCTCGAGACGGGTCTTCCACTCCTCTAATCTTACCTGGTAAAGCCTTTCAACCTTAACACCGCCGTGGTACAAGTTGTGTTCAACTTCTTCCTGATACCGGCCGATTACTTTTTCCGCACTCTCTGGTTCTATGTCACCCAAACGAAAACTTAGCAGGGCTTCCTGATATTCCAGCAGCATCTCATCGATTACCTGGGGCCTGTCATACCCGAGGCCGAGGGAATTAACAAACTCCTCCGAGTTTGCCCCATTCTCCAAATTCTGCCCCAGCAGTCTTGCTTCGGCCACCTCCGCAATCAGCCGGCTGGTGCAGTATGTAACAACTTTTTCCTTGGGGTATACCAAGGAAACATTGCCAAAAGAGCTGAAGCGGCGCTTGCGACCCCAATCCCGCCATTCTTCCCCGCTCAAGCCCGACTGAAAGAAAGAGAGGTTATTGATCTTTGAGCGATAGTCTTCTCCCAGAGGAGAGCCAATTTCATGAAACAGTTGCTGGGCGCAAAGCTGGTAAACCTGGGCCAGGCTATTGAGCCGGGTCCCGGAGTCATTGGTGTTTTCCACCAGGTAGCAGGCGCTGAACAGGCGCTTGTAGAGATTTATCCTGGTTCCATCCCAAAACTTAACCCCGTAGAGGTGAGGCTGGGATTCGTCCTTCTCCTGCATAAAGAATTCCAATTCTTTCAGTGCGGCATAGCAGTTGGCTTTGCTGCGCCTGGCCTGGTCCACATCTCCCCGCAGCGCCTCGGCGTAACAGGAATATAACGTAAACATACCCGTAATGAAGCAATTTTCCTCAAACATTTCCCGTACCAGAGCGGCAACATCCAGAAAAGCTCCCGCCCCTGTACCCCCCGCCAATGAAGCTGCCAGGTAAACCTGGAAATCGCCTGTTCCCAGGATAGTTCCGGTACGTTTCCGCTCCATTAGGTCACAAAGGGAACTTCTGGCCTTCTCCAGCCTGTCTCTGACCTGCGCCACCTGGTCCTGGACATATAGTCTGCCAATAGGCCGGATAAGTCCTGCACCCGATTCTTGATTGACAAAATGGTCCGGGTTGATTCTTGGCTCCTGCGGCAGCCAATCCGCATGTTCATTATTGTAAAAGGAGGCCAGTAAGTGGCGGGGCATCAGGCTGAGCCGCAGCAGGACCTGCTCATCCCGATTCCAAAACCCGTCACGGAAAGATTTCCTGTCAGTGTCCATAATCAAATATCGGATTAGGGTTTCCTGACCCGGATAACGCTCGGCAAATCTGGCCTTGAGCATGCGTGCCACCTCATTGCCGGTGCCGCCCAAGCCAATCACCAGCGTTGGAACATGTTTAAACTCCCAATCCACTCCCTCACCCCCAATATCAACCGTGTTTTCTGAACACCAGCTTATTACCACAATAATAAATTTCGTCCCCGTCATGCAGTACTGCTTTGCTGCTGGTCACCATCCTTTTACCGCCTTTGACCCTTAGCCGGAAGGAACTGCCCGTCTGACAGAGCAGGATGGAGACCGGTTTGCAGCGTCCCAAGAGCGAGGCCCAACCCTGGATAAAACCAGGCAGGCTGCCGGTCATCTCAGCCGCAATCACCAACCCTCCTCCCTTCGGTCCACTCGCTTCCTCAGGTGGACCGAGCATCACGTCCGCATCTCTGTCCCATCCTAAAGTCAGGCGCGGTTTGTTAAAAGAATTGAGAAAGACCAGCTTGCTCGGTGCCGGGGCCTGGCTGCCCACCACTAAAATACCTTTAATAGTCAAACGGCGCTGAAAATGCCGGTTTAACCCCTGGCCCCCGCCCAATCCTAAAACTGTCAGAAAGGCCAGTCCGATGCCGGCGCCAAGACTCAGCTTGTGCCTGAACCAAAAATCCTCCGCCGGCGTGCGCAGGTAAATCCTGAGCGGAAGCAGAGCCGGTTCCACCTTCACGTCCGGTCCTCCAGCCGTGAGCTGCCCCTCCAGCACTTTGCCGCCTTTTTCCCAGGGAACATGCAGCGAAACCTGCCGTTCAGACTTTGGCTCCAAGATAAAGGTTTGACGTGGAATCCGGCTGCTGCCCAGCGACCCTTCGAGGGCCAGCTGCACCTCAGTATCCGCCAGAGACTGAACGTCCAGGCTGAAAAATCCGTCTTGTCCGACTGAAAGGTGCTCTGGAACTTTCAGCATTACCCGCGGCCTGGGACGGACAGGCAGGTTATATGTTCCCGTAGCAAAGTAGAACCTCTTGCCGTCGTATTCCCCCGCCAGGTAAAATATCAGCCTGCACTCTCCAAGCTCCTCCGGCTTGAAGGAAGCGGAAAACACGCCGTCCCCGGCAACCTCATCCCCCTCTCTGCCGCTGTCGTTCAGGGGCACTTCCCTGTAACCTGTTGGACCGCTTACCCCGGCATACACCTGCATCCCAGTCCCATTCCAAGGTCCGTTGCGCAGCTTGACCCGGGCCTTGAGCAAAGTTGCTTCCCCCGCCCACGCTTTTTCAGGCAGAAAGCCCTGTACATAAGGTTGGTCCTTGGCGTAGAAGGAAAGCTTTTTCGAGAGCAGCACGGAGCCCGTCTTATCACGCAGCTGCAGGCGGAAATCGTAACGGCCCGGCTCTGTAAGAAGTTGCCCGATTTCGGCGTTATAGACACCGGGAGGCTCAAGCTTGCCGCCTGGCACAAGGGCCAGGGCCTCCTGTCCTTTATAGTCAAGGTCTACCCTGACAGCGTCACCGTTTGCCGGCAGGCCGTCTTCCGTAACCTGCAGCATAAGCCCCACCGGGCTTAAAACCGGTTGGAGGGAATTTAGCATCGGCTGCAGTACTTGCACCCCATACCGGCTTTGCAAATCGGCGTTTATGCGCCCGCTGCCCAAGCCCCGGGCCTGCACTAACCAAGTCCCTGGCTCAGGCTTATCCACGCTGAGGATACAATAGTTGGGCCCCTGGACAAAGGTTGCCGCCGGACTGCCCTGGCCCAGGTTATTGCCCTCTGGATCCCTAACGCGCAGTTCAATCCTTTGGCCGGTATCATTAAGCCCCCGAAACACAACCATCCGGCTGAAACTGTTGACCTCAACCGCCTGCGGTAAACTCCACTGTTCAGGAGAGAGCAGGGAGGAAAACTCCGCCAGTTCCTGGCTGTCTTTCAAGCCCAGCAGGATATCCTGGAATATCCCCGGCAAAGCCCCTGAACCGGGGGCTTTGATAGCCATACCTCCGGTTTCCTGAGAAATTTGCTGCAAGGTTGGTGTATCTGCCTTGGATGTCAAGCCAATGCTGTACACGGGCCAACCTCTGACAGCGAAGTCCTGCACGCGCCCCCAGAGCCCGTTATAATACTTTTCCATGCCTGGGACTGAATTGTGGAACCCGGGCCCGGGTTCAGGTTCACCGTCCGAGAGGAGGATTACCAGGCCCTGAGCCTCACCCTGAATCCGTTCGAGCTCGGCGTAAGCCTGATCCAGCCCCGCCTTCAGGTCAGTCCACTCATTGCTGTCCACAGCTTGCTCAGCCTTGATCAATTCCCGCTGTTCATAGGTTTCCAGTCCTGAGACAGGTACCAGCACTTTTGACCCGGTTCCAAAGCTGACCAAACCCACCTTGTCCTTGGAACCCAGCTGATCGATAAACATTTTCAGAGCTGTGAATCTTAGGCCCTGGGGGTCATTGTTTTTCATACTGCCTGAATTGTCCAGCAGGAAAACTACGGCCATGCCGGGTTCCGCTGCCTGAGCCTGTGCCGCTATTGCGGCCAAAAGGCACAAACAGCAAAACACAAGACCCACGATCCGCCCCATCTTGCGCCTCCGTTAACACTGGTTTTGGTTCTATCATAGTCGGCATTCCCCCGGAAAAGACCACCCTGTCTCAAGGCAGCAAAAAAGCGCCCAACGGGCGCTTGGATTGCCAAAAAGTACTGCTAACTAGGACGCTAGGACACGGGGACGGTTCTGGCGTCCTAGCAAATCCCGGAATCTCTTGTCATTTGGTGACGAATTTTCCTGGTCTGGACAGTAACGGTCGTGGCTACCCGGCCAACTTGGCTTTAGGCAGCTTAACGTAAAACGCAGAGCCGCTGCCGAGTTCGCTGCTCAGTCCCACCTGACCGTGGTAGGCCTGCACCAAGCTTTTGACGATGGCAAGGCCGATACCTGTGCCTACAGTCAATCCGTTGCCGTTCTTGCCACCCACAAAGCGGTCCCAAATTTGCTGCTGCTCCTGCTCAGGGATACCCTCGCCCTGGTCCAAAACTGAAATTTCCACCATTTGTCCCACAACCCTTGCGGCGATGATGATTGTGCCGCCACGGGGAGAAAAGCGCAGCGCGTTATCAACCAGATTGAGCAGCACCTGTTTCAGCCGGTCAGTACCGCAGTCCACAGAGGGCAAATTAGGTTCCAGGTCGAGCACCAGGGACACCTGGCGCTGTTCCGACACTGGGGAAATCTGCTGCTGGATACACCCCACTACATAAGGAACAGAAACACTTTCATGCGGAAGTTCCAGGGAGCCGCCATACTCGATCTTGCTCAAATCCAGCAAGTCGTTTACCAACCGGCGCAGACGCAGAGTCTCATTAAGGATGGTTTCCAAATACCGTTTCCGCTGTTGTTCGTCGCCGATAACTTCGTCCAGCAGAGCCTCCGTATACCCTTGCAGGTAAGACAAGGGAGTACGCAGCTCGTGGGAAACGTTGGCGACAAATTCTTTGCGCAAAGCTTCCAACTGCCGTTCTTTGGTCACATTGTGCCAGACAGCCACCAGACCGCCCTGTTCCTGGTAAGTGAGCAAAGGAGAGGTTTCCACGCTGTAAACCTCTCCAACCCAGGCAAATTCACCCCGCAGGGGAGTACTTGAGGTCAATGCCTCCTGCAAAAAAGAACTCAGGTTTGGCGGCAGGTCTGTGAGGGACAGGCTTGCCCCGCCCTTGCCTGATGCAAACTGCTCCAAGGCGACCCGGTTGGCAATGATTATTTCCTTCGCAGGAGACAGCGTCAGCACGCCGTCCTCAATACTGGTCAAAATGTTGGCCAGTTGCTGCCGCTCACGAGTGACAATGTCAAGCTGCAGCCTGATTTCCTCAGACAGGGTATTTACGGACTGGCCCAAAGATGCTAGCTCATTGGTGGAATCAATATTCAACAGCCTGCTGTAATTCCCAGTAGCGATATCTCTCACAGCACGGTCCATTTTCACCACCGGATCCGCCATCCGCCTGGCAAGAAGCAAACCGGCAGGAATGGCCAACAGAAAGGACAGTGTCAGACCCCAGCTGATGGAACTGTTGACAGATCTGCCGACCGCAGTTAGATAGGTCATTGGTTCAAACACAAACACCGCGCCGATAAATTTGTTATCCCGCATGACAGGAGTGGCAACCTTTAAGATGCGCTGGTTCACATAGGGAGTGCTGCCCTCGAAGGAAATCAGCCCACCCTGTTTGAGATGCTCCATATCCGCGGCCGACATAGTTGAGTTATGCCAGTTCCGCAGTTGTTGAGTACTCAAAATAACTTTGCCGTTAGGGTCTACAGCCATGAGGTCATACTTCAAAAGG
>JAJYNB010000431.1 GCA_021786555.1 Bacillota bacterium
TAAAGTGTTTTATTTTCTCCGGCTGCCCCGCCAAAATCCTGGCCAGAAAAATGACCATGGCCAGTTTAATCACTTCGGAGGGCTGGAGAGAAAGCGGTCCCAGGCCTATCCAGCGTACGGCACCGTTTACCTCCTTGCCCACGCCCGGAATCTTGACCAGAACCAACAATACAAGGGCCAGGTACAAAATGGGCTTTGCCCATGGGTGCAGCCGGGTATAATCAAAATTCATAGCCGCCAGCATGGTGCCGATTCCCAAGGCAGCCCATACCAGCTGTAGTTTCAAGTAATGATAGGGATCGTCAAATTCCAGGAGAGCTTTAACGGCGCTGGAACTGTAGACCATAACCACCCCTATAGCCAAAAGAGCCACAGTAACAAAAATCAGCAGATAATCCGGCCGGTGCCTGTGATTGCCGTTCATCTCTTTCCAACCCCCTACGGTTGGCCCGAACTCTATTTACGCTTTGTCCCGAAGTCTATTCCGGACCAATTCTTTAAATAGTTCTCCTCTTTCCTCGAAGCTTTTGAACATGTCCCAGCTGGTACAGGCTGGAGACAAAAGGACTACATCCCCGGGTGCCGCCAGGTTGGCCGCCAGCTCCACTGCGTCCGCAAAACCCGACGAGATATTAATCCGTTTAATCCCCTGGCGCCGCGCCGCCTCTTCCATTTCCCCGGCGGCAACGCCCACCAGCACCAGTTCCTTTACTTTGGTCCTCGCCACCGCCATAAACTCGTTAAAATCACATCCCTTGTTTTTGCCCCCGGCAATCAGCACGATAGGTTCATTGAAGGCCTTCAGGGCCTTAATCGCCGCATCGGGATTGGTGCCTTTGGAATCGTTGACGAACCGGACCCCCTCGATTTCGGCCACATATTCCTGACGGTGGGCTACACCTCGGAAGTTCTGCAGCGTAGAGGAGATCTGTTCCGGTTCGAGTCCAAGGGCCCAGGCAGCGCCGGTGGCCGCCATGGCGTTCTCCAGATTGTGGTCCCCCCGGATAAAGATTTTCTTGCGGTCGATAACCGGGATTTCCCGGCCCTGCTCCCTGATAACCAGCCAGTCCCCCTGCAGGCACAAGCCCTCGGCCAGGTCTTCCTTTTGGCTGAAATATACCGGCCGGCCTCTGGTCAAAGCGCCCATCGCCCGGACCGCCTGGTCGTCGTAGTTGAGGACTGCCCAATCCCCGGCTTGCTGATTTTCCAACACCCGGGCTTTGGCGGCTGCATAATTGTCGAAAGTGCCGTGCCTGTCCAGGTGGTCAGGGGTCAGGTTGAGAATCACTGCAACCCTGGCCCTGAACTTATGTATGCACTCCAGCTGAAAACTGGAAACTTCGGCCACGATAATGTCTCCCGGTGCCGTGTCGGCTGTTTCCTGCGTCAGGGCCTTGCCAATGTTGCCCGCCACTACAGAACGTTTTCCCGCATCCTGCAGGATCTGCCCCAACAGGGCCGTGGTGGTGGTCTTGCCGTTGGTTCCGGTAATAGCCGCAATCCGGGCCTCTGTCAGGCGGTACGCCAGCTCGATTTCGCTCCAGAGCGGTATGCCCATCTCCTTCGCAGACTGGATAGGCGGGATGCTGTGCGGTACACCCGGGCTTAAGACCAGAAAATCAGGCCGCAGAGTCCCTACATCCGGATAACTTTCAGCTAAAACCTCCACTTGTATCCCCGCCAAAGCTGACAAATCCAGCTCTTCCACGGGCTTGCTGTCCGCAGCCCACACCCTGGCTCCATGTTCCGCCAGAACCCTGGCCGCCGCCACCCCGCTCCGGGCCAGCCCTATCACCAATACCTTGTTACCCCGAAAATCCATACCTGTTTCACTCCCGTTTATGACCCCGGTCAGCCAGCATACCTGCCGGATTTGCTGTCTTCTCAGAAAGCGTGCTCTCCGCTTGTAATCCTACCATCAAGGCTTTCTTCTGAAAAACGCTACCCAGAAGACATTGCTGCTTCAGGGAGGGTGAATGTTTCCGGAACAAAATTTTTCCCGGTTCTGGAAGTCCGAGCCGCCGTGCTGACCGTAAGCCAAGGAATCCCCATGTAGGCGGCGGACTTGTTAAATCACGGGTCAAACATAGGACCACAATCCAAAGTCATACCTGGTCCGAGAGTAAAAATTTTGTGGAGGAAACATTCACCCGACTGCCCGAGCCGACCCAAAATCAGCGTTTTTCATGCTAGCATGTAACCAAAGATTCTACCTCAAAGTGCTTGTATAACTAAAGACACCCAGGACGCCCAACAGCAGAGAAGTCAGCCAAAAGGAGAAAACCACCTTTTTTTCACTCCAGCCGCTCAGCTCAAAGTGATGGTGCAAAGGGCTCATCTTAAAGACCCGCTTGCCGGTGGTCTGAAAGGAGATTACCTGGATGACCACGGACAGCATCTCAGCCACGTATACACCGCCGATTAAGACCCACAGCAGCTCAGTTTTTGTCAAAATGGTCAGAGACGCCAACGCCCCGCCCAAGGCCAGTGAGCCCGTATCCCCCATAAAGACCCGGGCCGGGTGGTAATTAAAACGCAAAAAACCAAGGCACCCTCCAGCTACAGCTAAGGCAAAAACCGTCAGGTCCTGGTCATGAAAAAATTGTCCCTGGGTAACCGCCAAGGTCCCAATGGCCGCATAGGCAATACTGGAAAAGAAGACGCTGCCCGCTGCCAGACCATCCAGCCCATCGGTGAAATTCACCGCGTTGGCGGTTGCCAGGACAACCACTACTGCAAAGGGATAATACCACCCCCCCAGCTGAATACTGGAAGATGTAAAGGGAATGTTAATATCGGTCCCCCTGCCCAAAAACCGGACTGCAACCCAGGCAAAAACCAACGCCAAAGCCATTTGGGCCAGCAGTTTCTGGTAGGCCCGCAAGCCCAGGGACCGCCTTTTGACAATTTTGATGAAATCGTCCAAGAAGCCGATTAAGGAGAACCCGACCATAAAAATTACCAGCATGGCCGCTTCCAGGGAAACGGGGCGTTCCACCACCAACAGGGTTGAGGCTACAATCCCCGCAAGGAAGATCATCCCCCCCATGGTTGGAGTCCCGGCCTTCTTCAGGTGGGCCTTAGGCCCCTCCCCCCTGATATTTTGGCCAAACTTAAGAACCTTTAACATGGGAATAACCACAGGTCCAGCCATTAAACAGATTATAAATGCCACGGCCAGTGCAGCCAGCAGTCGCTCCTTTTCCATCGTGCCCTCCAACCTTACGCTTGAATCTTTAGTTCCTGCACAATCCGTTCCATTTTCATCCCTCTGGAGCCCTTGACCAAGACCCAAGCGTCCGGCGGCAGGCTTTGCCGCAGGAAATTTGAGGCCTCAGCGGTGTCGGCGAAGGAGAAGACCCGCTGTTCCTCCATGCCGGCTTCCAGGGCCCCCCGGGCGATCAGCCTGGCCAATTCACCTACGGTCACCAGGTAAGCCATGCCCGGAATGCCGGCGGCAAAAGACCCCACCATGCGGTGGCCGTTCTCCTCCTCGGGGCCCAGCTCGAACATGCTCCCCAGAACCGCCACCTTAGGCAAACCGGCCGACTGTCCGGCCAAAACCTCCAGAGCTGCCCGGGTGGAAGCAGGGTTGGCGTTATAAGTGTCGTCGATGATGCGGCTGCCTCGCAGTCCGGGGCAAATTTCCAACCGCATCCCTGTCAGCTGCAGGTTTCTCAAACCCCTGGCGCAGGATTCCAGATCCAGGCCCAGGCTAAGCCCGGCCCCAATAGCCGCCAGGGCGTTGTAGGCGTTGTGGCGTCCAGGCAGCGGCAGGAGTACTTCCGCCGTTTGGTTCAAGTAACTGGCCCGGAACGAGATGCCCCGTTCCCCCCACGGGGTAACATCCTGCGCTGTCAGGTCTGCTTTAGGGTCGTTTAGAGAGTAATAAATCACCCGGCAGATGAGCCCTTCGCCCAAACGCCGGCACCACGGGTCGTCCCCGTTCAATACCGCTGTACCGTCCGCCGGCAGCATCTGCAGCAATTCCCCTTTGGCCCGGGCAATGTTTTCCTGGCTCCCCAGCAATTCCATGTGGGTGGTGCCGATGTTGGTGATTACACCAACGTTGGGTTTGGCCAGTGAGGCCAAAAAGGAAATCTCCCCCAGGCCGCGCATTCCCATTTCCACCACCGCTGCCTGGTGGCCCGCTTCAAGCCCCAGCAGAGTAAGCGGCAGCCCCAATTCATTATTGAAATTTCCCCTGGTCTTATGTACTACGAGCTTCTCGGCCAGGACAGCGGCAATCATATCCTTGGTGGTGGTCTTGCCGCTGCTGCCGCTGACACCGATTACCGGCAGGGCAAACTTCTGCCGGTAGCGCTTGGCCAGCTGCTGCAGGGCCGCCTGGGGATCAGAAACCGCCACTAAAGCCCTCCCGGGGGGCAGAAAAGCTTGGTTAGATTCCGCCCAGGTCTTTTCCACCAGGGCAGCAGTTCCCTCAGTCAAGGCCTTGAACACATAATTGTGACCGTCCGTTTGCTCCCCCTTAAGCGCAGCAAACAAATCCCCGGACTTTACCCGGCGCGAGTCAATCTGTACACCCGCAACCTCAAGTCCGGACTGCCCGTAAACGCTGCCGCCCGTATAAGCGGCTATCTCCGCTAGGGTTAGTACCATCCCAACCTCCCCAGACATTCTTTGGCTACCGCCCGGTCGTCGAAAGGCAGTTTATTTCCGTTGATTTCCTGATAGTCCTCGTGGCCTTTGCCCGCTATGAGCACTATGTCCCCTGAGGCAGCCTTGGAACAGGCCAGCATAATAGCCTGGTGGCGGTCAGACTCTGTCAGGTAACCCCTGGTAACCCTGTCCATCCCTTGTTTTACATCCCGGATAATCGCCATGGGGTCTTCGCTGCGCGGATTATCGGAGGTAAGGACTGCCAAGTCTGACAACCGGGCAGCTATTTCCCCCATCACGGGGCGCTTGCTGCGGTCGCGGTCCCCGCCGCAGCCAAAAACCGTAATTAGCTTGCCACGGGCGAACTCCCGTGCTGTGTTGAGCACATTTTCCAGGCTGTCCGGAGTATGTGCATAATCTACTATCACACTAAAAGGCTGTTTGCCCTCCACCAATTCGAACCGACCCGGCACACCTTTTACCTCAGCCAGGGCAGAGGAAATAAACTCTGGTTCAAGGCCCTCTTGCATGCCCACGGCAAAAGAAGCCAGGGCGTTATAGACCGTAAACATGCCTGGCGTCTTCAACTTTAGCTGTACCTGTCCACCGGGAAACTGGACGTCGAACTCAACTCCGGAGGGGTGGTTATCAACGTTTATAGCCCTGTAATCAGCCTCGCTCCGCAGGCCGTAGGTCACGCTGTTAACCCCGGTCCAGGCCTTCAGCTGCTCAGCTGCCGCATCATCTGCGTTGATCACGGCGTATTTCCGGCCGGTTTTCCGGCCCCCCTGGCCCAGGCATTGAAACAGTTTGCCTTTAGCCGTCAGGTATTGTTCCATGCTCTTGTGGTAGTCCAGATGGTCCTGGGTTAGGTTAGTAAACACTGCCGCATCATATTCACAGCCCGCAACCCGGTGCAAGTCCAGGGCGTGGGAAGACACTTCCATCACCGCATACCCCGCGCCGCGGCGCACCATCTCCGCCAGGAGCTCCTGCAAGTCTGAAGCTTCCGGTGTTGTACGGCTGCCGGGAAATTCTGCCTCGCCGATTCTGGCGCCCAGAGTACCGATGAGCCCAACCGTACGGCCGGAGCGCGCCAGGATGTGTTCGATCAAATGAGTAACGCTGGTCTTGCCGTTGGTACCGGTCACCCCGCAAACCCTAAGCTTGCCTGCCGGCCAGTCCCACAAGAAAGCAGCCAAGTGACCTAAGATGCTGCGGCTGTCCTTAACTTTTACCTGGCTGACAGGCAGGTCAAGAAACCTCTCCACCACCAGCGCCACGGCGCCCCGTTCCACCGCCTTGGCTGCAAAGTCGTGACCGTCCGCCTGCAGGCCGGGGATACAAACAAAGATTCCGCCTGGCCCGGCCTGGCGCGAATCATAAAAGACCCCGGTTACTTCACCATCCAGACTTCCTCTTACCTCAATACCGCGAGCGGAGAGCAGGCTAACCAGATTGTCGCTGTCCATTTCATCTGTCGCCTTCTTCAATTCTGTTTCACCCAGGGCCAAAAGCCCCGTGATGACCTTCCTTAAAGTTACCATTAACCCAGCCTCCCGCTCAAGTACCTAAATTTTCCAGTTAACTCTATTATTGACGAAATTGCCCGTTAGCGAGTCACCGGACGATGGTTTCCGCTAAGTCTTTTGAGTCACTTGGGGACGGTTCTCTGCTGACTCACTTTTGAGTCACTCGGGAACCGTCCCGTCCTGACTCATTTATCCTTGTCTAAGACTCCC
>JAJYNB010000114.1 GCA_021786555.1 Bacillota bacterium
CTACAGTATATGAGCTGCCCCAAGGGGTGGTGTCAGGGCAGGGCGCCAAGTATCTTCCACATTTATGCAATTACAAAAGAACAGGCATAATTCTTTCTGGAACAAATCAAAATCATTACCCAGGCGAATGCCACAGGATTTTGTGGCGTACCTACATGATGTTTTCCAAACCCACTATCAGTCCTTGAATTTCAAGCACCTTTTTAACCGCATGAATCACACCTGTCATATAGGTTTCACGGTTAAAGGCGTCATGCCGAATGGACAGCGTCTGGCCCAGGCCGCCAAAAATAACCTCCTGGTGTGCAACGAGACCGGGCAGGCGGACACTATGGATGCGCAGGCCCTTGAATTCACCCCCTCGGACCCCTGGGAGCTTTTCGTACTCATCTGCATGCCCTTGGCTCATTTCTGGCCGAACCGAAGCAATCATCTCGGCGGTTTTCAGACCGGTACCGGATGGCGCGTCAAGTTTCTGGTCGTGATGTAGTTCTATTATTTCTACATGGGGAAAATATCTGGCTGCTTCCCGGGCAAAATTCATCATTAGAATAGCTCCGATAGAAAAATTGGGCGCAATGAAAGCGCCGGTCTGCAGCTTCTCCGCCAGAGCGCGGATTTCAGCCATCTCATTATCGGTTAATCCCGTGGTACCGATTACCGGGCGCACCCCGTTCTCCAAAGCCAGCTTGCCGTTAGCAAGAACCGATTTTGGGGTTGTGAAATCCACCATAACTTGAGCTCCGCTGGTTTTCAGGCTTTCTGCCGACAAGGCGGTAATTTTTATCCCTACCGGGTCAGTTCCCGCCAATTGGCCTGCGTCGCTTCCCTGAAAGTGCGTGTCAGCCGCTCCTACAAGCAGTAACTCCTTATCGGCAATAACAGCCCTAACTACCTCCCGTCCCATTTTACCGGTCGCCCCGGATACAAAAACCCTAATTTGCTCCACATCTATTGCCTCCCGTAATAATTTTACTTTTGCAGGACATTAGGACAAAAAAATCCTATTATTAGATTTTCTTATATTCGCTCATCATTGTCAAGAATACAAAAAAAGCGCCATAGCGCTTTTCTCGATCTCAAAAGCCCACCCCACAAAAGTAATGGGGTCCCTGCATGTTCATCTGACTGCCACATATGACCCAAGATCAGCGTTTTTCATCCCAATGGGTGACCCAAAAGGTCATAATTGTTTTGTGGGGCACCACTTACACTGAATATTTCTTGCCCCTTGATTCTCCCAAGTCGACAATGATTACCTCGCTGCCAATCTTTTTCACTGCAGGCCACGGAATAACCAGATAATCCCGCTCCCCGCCGAACAGCCCGCCCAGATAACCCCGGTTTGGCAGAATTAAGGACTCTATCTCGCCGCTTTCAGGTGAAATTACCAGGTCCGTTTCTCCGACTGAACCCAGTTTAGCCCCATCTGTCAGGTTGACTATTTCTTTGCCCACCAGGTCACTCATCAGCATCCCGCTAACCTCCTCAAATCGTCCGCTTCCTAATAAACTTCTGAAGCCTGATTAAGTAAGGTTGGACCAAGGCCAGCAGGATAGCTGCTACCGCCAGCGGATCCAGCCCAAAGCCCCAAGCCTTGATTCTATCCGGCAGCTCCAAATTAACAAAGGAAGCAAAAAGCCCCAGAGCCAGGTAAATCCCCCCCGCTACCCCCACCAACTGCACCAGCGCCCTGGAAAAGGGCGAAGAAACAGGCTCAATGCTGCGCCGCATGTTCCAGAAGGCCCGTTCTTTGACCGCAAAATATCCCAAAACCAACAACGCAAGTAAAACAAGTCCGGAACCGGTCATACCAACTCCTCCTGCTACATACCTATGCCAACCCGGCGCTGGCTATTCCCGGGCGCTATTACAAGAAATGCGCGCTTCGTTTTTCCTCAGCGCGCGCATTTCAGTGCCCGTGTTCGATATACTCGGCTAAAGTTGCCGAGTATATACTTTCCTGAGGTAGAACAAAGGGATGTTGACGCTTTCTTGCGTCAACATCCCTTCAACTGTGTCTATGGATGCCAACTTCTCCATTAGGCCGAAGTTCCAGTGGAACCGAAACCTCCAGAGCCCCGTCCCGTCTCAGGCAGTTCTTCCACTTCAATCAAACTGGCTTGGGCAATTTTGTTAAACACCAGCTGAGCAATACGGTCACCCCGCCTAATCAAGAATGCCTCCTCCCCCAGGTTAATAAGTATCACTTTTATTTCTCCCCGGTAATCAGCATCGATGGTCCCCGGGCTGTTTAAACAGGTTATTCCGTGCTTCAAAGCCAAACCGCTGCGAGGCCTGACTTGCCCTTCGTAACCAGATGGAATCCCCAGCATCAACCCTGTAGGAATCAGGCCTGTCTTTCCCGGTGATATTTCCACTGCCTGGTCTACCGCAGCCAGCAGGTCCAGACCTGCGGCCTGGTGAGACATGTAGCCAGGTAAAGGTAAGTCACTGCACAGGTTTACTGCTTCTACTCTAATCTTGTCTGTCACCGACTATCCTCCTACAAACCCGACCTTACTACCATTTGCGAAAAGTCCAGGCCCAAGGAACCGGGGCCGATGGTGGTCAGAGTGAAATATTTGGGTTCCAGCAAGCGCTCTGCCAAGCTTTTTACATCCTGGACCTTCACCTGATTTATCTTGTCAACAACTTCGTCCAGGGAGATTATCCGGTCAAAACATAGTTCATTTTTTCCCAGCCGGCTCATCCTGCTGCTAACACTCTCCAAGCTCAGGTAAAGACTGCCTTTGATTTGCGCTTTGGTCCGCTCCAATTCCTGTGCAGAGATTCCTTCTGTTTTAAGTTTAGCCAACTCAGCCAAGATACAATCAATTACTTCCTCGCTGTTGGCAGGGCTGGTTCCGGCATAAATGGCGAACAGGCCGCTGTCCACAAAAGTGGAGTGGTATGAATACACCGAATAGGCCATGCCCCGTTCTTCCCGGATCTCCTGGAACAAGCGGGAACTAAGCCCTCCGCCCAGTATGTTATTTAATACATGCAGGGGGTAGATGCTGGGATCATCCTGAGCCAAACCCGGCACACCCATGACTATTTGGGTCTGCTCAGTGTCTTTGCTGATGTGCTTGCTTACGGGATAAACCGTGGGTTTGCTGTCCAAAATCCTCTTGCCATAACCGCCAAAAGCGCCAAAAACTGGTCCCAGTCTGTCGTAGGCCCGACGGTGGTCGATTTTGCCGGCGACAGCCACAACCAGATTTTGCGGCGTGTAATTGCGTTCCAGGAAACTCAAGACCTTGTCCCGGCTCATTTCCTCGATGCTCTTGCTGGTTCCGAGAATGGGTTGTCCCAACGGATGATCCCGCCAGATTGTTTGGGTAAAAACATCATGAATTAACTCATCGGGAGAGTCCTCATACATTTTTATTTCTTCAATAACAACTTTTTTTTCCTTGTCAATTTCTTTCGGCTCAAATCTGGAATTAAAATACATGTCACTCAGAACGTCTACAGCCAAGTCAAAGTCTTCATCCAGGATTTTGGCGTAATAACAGGTATATTCCTTGGTAGTAAAGGCATTAAGCTGCCCCCCTACCGCCTCTAAAGCTTCAGCGAGTTCCTTAGCGCTGCGCTTCCGGGTACCCTTGAACAACATGTGCTCAATGAAGTGGCTGATTCCCCGGTTATCCTCGCTTTCATCCCGGGTTCCGGCGCCAATCCACAAACCAATAGCCACAGACCTGACATTGGGTATTTCCTCAGTTACGATACGCACCCCGTTGGGGAGATTTTCCATTCTGTACATACGGCTCACCTCTTTGCTGTCGCCATCCATTGGTATTTCGCCCCGGGCAAGAGAATTCCTGTCTACGCAACCCATCAAGGCAAAATTAGTTTAGCATGGCTGACCAAGCGGTTTAACAATCCTCGGCGCTTGACAGTTGCGCCGGCATAAAGCTGGGCCTGGCCCAACATCTTGCCCCTCAACCAAAATTGAACCTCTCCCAAGCTTTCTCCTGCCTGGATCGGAGCGGTCTGAGGCCGGGACCACAGCACTTTTCGCTCGACCTTTTCCATATCTCCCGGGGCCGCCAGGAATTCAACTGTTTCACCCAGAATAGCCGGCACTTCCGCCGCCGACCCGTCAGCCACCGCAAACATACCAGCCTCATCCCCGGCCTCAGCCAATTTGACCGGCTGAAAGTGATTGAAGCCATATTCCAGCAGCTTCATAGAGTCTGCGAACCTCCCCGGACTATCCAATACTGCCGCTATCAACTGACGGCCGTTCTTGGTGGCGGAAGAAACCAGGCATTTTCCTGCCGCATTGGTAGTACCAGTCTTTACTCCATCAGCAAATTCATACATCCATAGCAGTTTATTCGTATTGCGCACCGGTAAAGCAGATTGGGGTTCAACAAATTCTATTTCCGCTTCCTTAGTGCGAGTTATCTCTGCAAATCTTGGGAGGCGCATTCCATACCGTGCCATTAAAGCCAGATCGTAAGCTGTGGAATAATGGTCTGAGTTTGGTAAGCCGTTGGTATTGGCGAAATGGGTATCATAGGCCCCCAAGGTTTTGGCCTTAGCATTCATCAGCTTAACAAATATCTCTTCCGAGCCAGCTATATGTTCCGCAATAGCGACGCAGGCATCATTACCTGATTTGATGAGAGCCCCCTCAATTAAGTTGCCTAAGGTAAGTTTTTCACCCGGGTCAAGATAGATGCTGGCTTGTCCTACCCGTCCAGCTTTGTCACTCACCGTTACAATGTCGTCGGGATTGCCATACTCCAAAGCCAAAATAGTGGTCATAATCTTGGTGGTGCTCGCTGGCGGCCTCTTTTTATATGCTTGCTTTTCAAACAAAACCTGTCCTGTCTCTGCGTCAATCAGGACTGCGGCATTAGCGGTCAGCCTAATTGCTCCCGCTGTACCCTGAGTTTTTACGCTGCCGCCTTTTACCGGTTTGGCCTGCACCTTTCCCTTACTTTGCCTGGCAGCCGTACCAGGACCAGACGAAGACTTAGAGTTAGGGGCTCCAAGGCCAGGAAAAGCAGTACCACAGAGCAAACTTGCTGAAACAATCACCGTAAAAATATATCGTTTAAACATTACTTCACCCCGCCAAAGACAATCATTAGTTATTATTGCCTGGGGCGAAGTAAATACCCTGTTTAATTTTTCCTGCTGTCCATAAGTTCGGCAATAGTTACTAAACGAAATCCTTCTTGCTTTAGTTTACCGATGATCAGCGGCAGGGCCTTTACGGTATTGGCTTTCGGGTGCATTAGCACGATAGCTCCGCGCTTTTCCGGTTTCACACCCATTTTTGCTGTAGGATTGACTACTCGTTGGAAGATTAGGTCTACGCTGCTCTCTTCCTTCCAGTCTATGGTGTCCAAGGTCCATAAAGTGGTAGTGTACCCCAGTTCGGTTGCTGCCCTGACGCTGCTAGCTCCTTTTTCTCCGTACGGCGGGGCGTAAAACCCCGTTTTGCGGCCTGTGAGTCCCTCCAACACCTGTTCTGTGCGCAGGATTTCCCGTTTGTTTTCATCCAGGGAGATACGATCCGGATGGAGATGGGAATAGGCATGGTTCTCCACCAGATGACCTTCGCTATTGATGCGTTTTACCAGGTCCGGATTATTTTTTGCCCAGCGCCCGCTGATAAAAAAGGTAACTTTAATGTTTTCTTTCTTAAAAACTTCCAACATGGCCGGGATGTTTTCTTCACCCCAGTCCACATTAACGGTTAATGCCATCACCTTTTGGTTGGTTTCCACCTGGGACACTGGCCCTGGCGACACAACAGGCAGGGAACTGAAAATCCTCTGCGTACCAAGCACGAGACCAAGTGCCAGCGCCAAGCCAACAAAGATAAACCCCAGCCTGGAGGGCTTCACGATGTAAACACGCATTAGCCCAAGCTCCTTTACCGCAAAGTTTCTTATCACCAAAATCTATGCGGCAGGACAGTTGTGCATGCCAGGAAACCCTGGTCATTATTGACCATAAAAAAATGGACAGTCTTCCAGATAGAAGACTGTCCATTTTTATGCTAACAAAGATTACTGACCACTCTCGGACCTCGGACTTCCGATTTCCGACTTCGGTTGTTTTGCCTCTCTTAGGACTTCCTTGCGCGACAGGTTCAGACGACCCTGTTTATCGATACCTGTAGCTTTCACCTGAATCCCATCGCCAACCTTAACCACATCCTCTACCTTCTCAACCCGCTCCAGGGCCAACTGGGAGATGTGGACCAAACCTTCCTTGCCAGGAAGCCCCAACACCCCGGGAATCACCTCTACAAAGGCGCCAAAATCCATCACTCTGGTTACTTTACCATCATAGGTCT
>JAJYNB010000297.1 GCA_021786555.1 Bacillota bacterium
CCCGGGCCCAGTGAACGCTGGTAAATCCCCCATACCCCAGTCCAAAAATGACCCCCATGACCAGAATGACCTGGAAGGAGGGCCGGAACAAAAGGGCAAAAGCCATGGTCGCCATAAACAGGGCGGAAAAAGAGGCGACCTTCTTCCTGCCGATCTTGTCGGATAAGACGCCGGCAACGACCGAAATCAGCGTGGCGCCGACGAGGACCACAGCACTGACCAGGGTGGTGTCCTGGGCAGGGTGAGTCGAGCCCATGATGTCTTCCAAATAGTACTGCTGGAAATTGAACAGGGTATAAAAACCGATCATGATAAAGAAAGAAGCAACCAGCAGCCAGATAAAGTCAGGGTGTTTTTTCGGGCTGACATAAAAAGTCTTCAGGAAAGTTGTCAGGTTGAACTTCTCCTGGTTGAAGTGCGGCTTCTCCTTGATCCCGAAGGCAGTGACAGCCATTGTTGCCAGAATAACAACCCCGATCAGTACGTTGATCAGTCCGTAGCGGTGCTGGTCGGCCAGGCTTCCTGACAAGACCACGGCGCTGATGGTGCCCAGGAAGGTCATAATGCCCAAAAAACTGGCCGCAATTCCCCTCTCTGTTTCTGCCACGGTATCAGGTATCAGACCCTGGTACCCCGCGGCGCTGATGTTGACAAAAAGCTGCAGCAGCAAGAAACCTCCGGAAAAGACAATTATGTTGTGGGTTGTACCCATGATGTAAAGAGGAAGCATGGTCAATAAGGCGCCAAGGACCATCATGGGCCTTCGCCTGCCGAAGGGAAGAGTGCTTCTATCGCTCAAAGCGCCAAACACCGGCTGCGAAATCATGGCCACCAAGGCACCGACCGCAATCACGCTGCCCAAAACAGCCGACTTGGAATTGTTGCCGACAATGAATTGAACCTGAGACGGAATGACGATGGCCAGCATCGCCCCCCAGAGAAAATTGATGGCAAACCAGTAGGCGGAAAGTTTGAAGAAGAAAAAGAAAGAAGGTTTTTTCACTGCCATCCCCCTAAATTCAGCCCTTAACGGGCGTTTTTACAGAGTTTCCCTACCAAGTCAGGCACAACTCCTTTGTGCCTGCAAAAGATGCCCTTACTGTGCACGGCCAGCAGTCCGGGCGGCCTGGCGCACGTCGCCCAGGTACCGCCAGAGAACTTCTTCTTCCTGGTCGATGAGGCCTTGCTCCACATTGGCCAGGACATCGCTGTGCCAGTGGTAGTGCGGGATCTTCCCCTGGTCGTTCATGGCGACAAAGGTGATCGCGGGAAAGCCATTGGTGCTGGCGATAAGTCCATCTGTGGGGAGCAGCAGGTTTTTCAAGGGGGTTAGAAATCCCGGTCCCTCCCGTTCTGCCCGCCTGGCGGCCAGGGCCCGGAGGCCGGGGTCGTAGGGCAGGTACTTCAACATACCCTCGCCCAGCAGGTAGTGCAGGCGGCCGGCGCCGATGTTGTCGAGGTTGATCACGCGGGTGTCGCTGCGGGACAAGGTCTTGCCACCGGTACGGAAGAAGTGCTTGGCGCCGCGCTCGCCTACCTCCTCGCTGCCTGTGAAGACGAAGACCACATCACCGGCTCCGGCCTCACCGGATTCGGCCAGCCGCCGCGCCAGGGCCAGGGCCACCGCCGTGCCCGAGCCGTTGTCGTTGGCGCCGTTGACGTAACGGCCGGTGAAGCGTGACAGGGTGAGAAAGGCGGCAACGGCCAGCAGAATCAGGCTGGCCGCCACCAGTGCCAGGCCGTTCCAATTCGCCGGCCAGATGGCGCGGATGACCAGGGTCAGGGGAACCAGAGCCAGGGCCAGGTAGGCCAGGCTGAACAGGGGTGTGATGAAGGACGCGAAGCGGGGGTGGAAGAGCAGGCTGCCCTTTTGCGTGTCATAGTGGGCCATGACCACGACCCGGGGCAAAGTGCCGTCAGCGCTGTGCCGGGCCACGACATTGCGGGACGGGTACCGCCGTAGGAGCAGATCAAAGTCCCAGGAGCGGCCCATCATCTCCCCGATCATAGGCAGCGCTATCAGGACTGCGGCCAAAGCGCCCACCCAGGGGAGAGCCAGGCCCAGGGATGCAGCGGCCACCACACCGACGAAAACCAGGGGCGGGCCGGCGTACAAAGTATCGCGGGGGGCGGCAAAGTTCTGCCGCTCCACCTGATAGTCCATCCCTGCCAACTGTTCGGCCAGCCAATCAGCGGCGGCAAGCTCAGCGTCACTGGCGGAGGCCCGGTGAGGCAGCTCTGTCAGTCCGGACAGGTATTTCCAGGCGTAGGAGACGGGGGTCCGGTTCATATCGTCTCCTCCTTGCGGGTTGCCACTACCATCTCTATTCACCGCCGATCCCCCTCCAACTTCTTTCCTTAAACCTTTGTAAGTCAGACGTAACCCCTTGTTTGCCGGTCTTGCGGCCGGTCGGTTAAGTCCTTTCTTTGATCAACGCCCAGTATAGTGCGAAAGCCAGGTAGCCGGCGCCCGTGGCAAAGCCAACCCCTGTCCTGGCTTCACCCGAATTCCTGTCAAAGCTTTCCGCCAGAAGGCCGTGGTCCATACCGGCTTTTTTTAGCCATTCCAGGGCCTGTTCCCTCATCAGGGGGTTTAAGATGCTGCCGCACAACCCCAGTCCTGAAGGTGTATTGGGGTGGTGGTCACAGGCCAGTTCCCTGATCTCGGCATTGGCAAAGTAATAAGGATAGTTTGCCGAATAATAGTAATCCACAGTGTGCTTGAATACCGGATCCTCTTCCCCGACAAACCCGTAAAAGCACAGCAGGCCCAGATTGCCGGGTGGATCATTGTACAACCGGTAATTTTCCTGCCCGTCGCCGGCCCAGACGAACATTTTTTTCCCTTGTACTTCATGAGTGAGGTATTTATGGATTCCCTGCTCGATACCTTCGGCCCTTCCCTGCAAAAACTCAACCTTAGCTGTTTCCCCGTAGCGGGAAAAGACCTGCATTAAATTCTTAAGCCCTCGCCAAAGAATGACATTATCGATGGTCACCAGCGGATATTCCGCCGGGTCATCGGAAGGGAGCAAAAATGTGCGGTACAGCCCTGTTGCCGGATCGTATTCCTGCTCGATGCGCTCAAGGACCTTTTCCAGTTCCGGCAGGAGCGATGGAGGGACGGGGTCGTCCGCCCATTCAGCCAAGAGGATGAAGTAACTGGCCGCTTCATCCAGCTCGAACCCCGGGTACAAAACAGTGCCGTCAATATAATGGGCATGGTCGCCGGCGTTCTTGGCGTGCAGCATGATCATTTCCTCCGCCAGCTTGCGGTGCAGCCTCGGGTCCACCAGCTTGATGGCGGGAAATGACCACAAAAAGCTGTCCCTCTCCCAAAAGGCCCCGGAAACGTAGTAGCGCGGGCTGCGCGAGGTCAAAGCCAGGTACCTGTCGCTCTCCATGTCTTTGGCTACGGCAAAGAAATAATTGAAAAACAGGTTTTCATTGAGAATCCTTTCCATCAGTGGGTCTGCGGTGTAGGAAATGGTTTTTTGCGTTAACCAGGCTGCAAACTCAGTGTGGATGCGTTGACAGCCCTTGCGCCTCAGATGGATCAGGGTCGTGGAAGCTCCGTCAGGATCTGAATTAATGCTCACGTAAAAACAGTTTCTGTTCTTACAAGGTATGGTTAGATTAAGCAGCCGGCTTTTCCCGTTATAGCTGAAAGCGAAATCCGCCTCACCCCCAAAAGCCAGGGCAAAAGAAACCTGGGGAGAGACAATATCAACAACAGGGTTGCCCAGCCATTTGTCCGTCTTAACCGTCATCTCCGCCGCCACAGGATGGGAGTTAAAGCGCAGGAGGTTGACATGTTCGATGTTGCACGCCAGCCTAATATCTACAGCTGCAGAACTTGCAAACTCGTAGACGAACCCTTTCTCCTGCAAGTCGGCATAGATTCTCCCCGTCACGGTGGTGCCGTCTTCCAGGGAAAAAGACAGGCGGGGCAAATAATAATGCTCTTTAACCGTCTCTGTTTGTGTTATTGCCAGCTGTTTTCCATCCCTGTAGAAGAAAGGCTGCAGCAGGTTTTTCTGTCCCTCCAGTTCCACCAAAGCTTTGTTGGCCATGGAGACCATGTTTACGTTTTTGATAGAACCATCCCGGCAATCAATAACCGGTATGCCGATATAGTGGTTTCCCGCGTACAAAACCTTTTCGTTCTTTTCCAGTTCCTTAGGCCGCGTTATAATCTTGTTCATGTCTATCCCCCGGTATTGCTGCAATTTAGTTAAAATGTTCTTTGTTTCGACTTAATTACCTGCTTCTAACGGGATTGTCTTAGTTTAAATACTTAATGGATATTGATATAGATTGGATCTGTCATCCCGTCCATAGAATAGCCTGTCAGATCTGGAAGCAGCAATACCCTCCTTACAATCTCTAAGCCGCTTAGCTATACATGATAAAAATATTGGCCCGAGTGTTTTACCCACTATAGGCCAGATGTCTGTAAAGCAAAGCGCCGTGAACAATTCAGGTTGTAACAGTAATGGAATAAGATTGGAAGAGAATTTACCTCGCAAGCCTGGGCGCTATAAAAACGCTGTAGGCAAGGGCCAGGATCAGCCCGCCCGCCAGCAGGACCACTACCGCAGGCGGTGTTGGCGGCAGCAGCATCAGCACAGTCAGGGAACCGAAAACCAGCGCGGTAAACCCAGGCGCCAGGATTTTTTTCCAGCCGCGCAGTTTCAGGACGGCTAGAGATACAAGGGTATAGATTATGCACTCTATGGAAGCAGCCAGGAAGATCGGGGTCTTAAAGCTCCCTGTCCCGATGACGAAAATGGTGAGCAGGACCTGCAACAAGAAAATAAACACCAGAGAGGACCAGGGGGTAAAGAAGCGCAGGTGGATTTTTGCCAGGAAACTCGGCAGCACTCCTTCCCGTGCCATAGCGTACATCAGGCGGGACGTGCCCATGATTCCTGCGTTAAAGGCGGTGAAGGTGGCAATGACACTGATCACTCCCATGATCAGAATTCCCGCCTTGCCCGCCAACAGCCGGGCAAATTCCATATGCGGCGTGGTGGAATTGAGCAGGGAAGCAGTATCCACATGTTTGACCATGGCTGTGCCAAACAGGGAATAGGCGATGCCCAGGGTGAGAATGGCTATAGTCATGGCTTTGCCCAGGGAATTTACGTCTTCCGCTTCTTCCGCCAGAGGTGTGATCCACTCAAACCCGACAAACAGGTAGATGGCGTAGGCCACCGCCTGGGTAAACATCAGCCCGTCAACCTGAGCCGGCCGGGTAACAGCATGGGACGACGGTTGCAAAAGGGCATAAACCGACAAGCTCACCAGCAAGACCAGCAAAGTAAAGGTCAGCAATTCCTGGACTTTCCCCGCCACGCTGACACCAACCAGATTTATGCTCAAAAAAGCCAGGAGTACAAGGAAAATCCAGACTTCCAGAGGAAGGGATGCAAGGAGAGTCAGGTTAAAGGTCGCAAAGATGATGCGGAGAACGCTGGCAAAAACGTATGCCTCCGCTGCTCCGGCGGCTACTGCCAGGATGATGTACATCAGGGAGACCGTATTGCTGGACTTTTCGCCGAAGGCATTTCTTACATACACCTGTACCCCCCCGGCATTAGGAAACCTTCGCGCCAGCTCTGAAAAGTTGCGGGCGGCCAGGATGCAGACCAAGGCGGCAAGCAGGATAGCCGCCCATATATACCTGTCACCTGCTGTGTGCCCCACCTGGACCACGGCGGCATACACGCTGGACGCCAGCCCCAAGCCGATACTGGTGGCTGCCAGCGTTCTTAATCTTAACACCCTCCGTAGAGTAGACATTCTATCAGCTCCATAAATATTGAATTATGGCGTCCACCTTCATTTCATCCTTGGGGGAACCGATGAACTTGACATTACCCTTGGCGTACTCTTTGGCCGGGTTCAGTTTTCCGGTGAAGATGCCGACGATGACGTCGGCGGGCGCGATGATGCTGACGTCCTTCTTGCCGCTTTCACCCGGAATCAGTTCCTTGATCGCATCGTCCTGCACCACAACGGTGCTGGCAAGTTCGAGGTCGGTCACCGAGATGAAGATATGCCTGTCCCAGTCTCTGACCATTTTTTTGACCAGTTTGTTGGAATTGAAACGCTGGACAAATTGTTCCAGGGCCATGAACAAATCCTCTGCCGTAGCCATAAATGCACTGCCCCCTTTTTTTTATCCTCGTCTAGGATTCCCACTTCTATAAGTGGGAGTGGTTACGCCGTATTCTGCTTCGGTGGGGGTAGAGTCCCCCACCGAAGACCCGATGTTTAGCGGAAGCTAAACGAGTT
>JAJYNB010000126.1 GCA_021786555.1 Bacillota bacterium
GCAACCTTTTAAGGCGGCGCCTCCGAGGCGCCGGGGACGGAACTGTGCAGGGACACGGTACTGCCTAAGCACCGGAATGAAAAGGAGGGAGTTTTTTTGACCGAAGGAAAAAAAACCGTTGCTTACAAAGATTTACCTCCGCTCGACCCCGAAACCGCTGTAACAATGAATGAAGAATTTAACATTAGCACAATCCTGAGCATTATCTACTATATTTTTCTTCTGGCGGTTACAATCCTCAACTGGGCTGCTAAAGACCTGATGAAGTTTAAGCTGTGGGGAGGCATGTCTCTCACCTGGTTTGCCACCTCGATATTTGCTATGTTTATGGCCTTTGGCATCGCCTGGCTCCACGTATACTTCTACCACAGGCGGTTTGCCAGGCAGGTATCAGCCTCTAATTCCAAAGGTCAGGGGGTGGTTTAATCTATGGAACCTAAGTACTTGTTTACGGTCTTGCTGCTGGGAACTATCATTGCTATCACCTATGCCACCCGGAAGTACAGCACTAGCACAGTCCAGTTCTGGGTCGGGGGCCGCAGCTTTGGCTGGGTCCTGAACGGGTCGGCCATTGCGGGTGACTATCTCAGCGCCGCCACGTTCCTGGGGTTAGCCGGACTGACCTTCAGCCTGGGATATGACGGACTCTTCTATACTTTTTGCTTTTCTGTGGGCTTGACCATGTTGGCCCTGTTTATCGCCGGGCCCTTGCGCAAGTTTGGCAGGTTTACAGTGCCCGACTTCCTGGCCGAAAGGTTTCACAGCCCGTCGGCCCGTGTTTTTGCCGTTATTGTTGTGCTGGCTATTTCAGGCTTTTATGCCGCGCCCCAGTTACTTGGCGCGGCCCAGATTCTTCAGATGTTTTTTGGCGCGTCGTATCAATTTGGGGTAATCTTCGTCGTCGTGGTAATGATGCTCTACGTTGGTGTCGGCGGCATGAAAGGTACCACCATCAACCAGGCAGTGGAAATCTGGATCAGGTTTTCAGCCTTTTTACTACTCTTGGGCGCGGCCATTTACCTAGGTTATCACTACGGCAAGATTCTTGACTTGATTACCAAGTGGACCGGTCCAATACCAGGAACAGCTGCCCTGAATAAGGGGACTGATTTGGTCGCCAATGGGGCAAAATGGAGTTTGGTTGGCGGAGGCCTGTTCAAGAACCTGGCTGAGAGCCTCTCCATGTTGATTGGCCTTTCTCTTGGTACAATTGGACTGCCTCACATCCTGTTGCGTTTCTACACCAACCCCTCCGCCAAGGATGCGCGTTATTCCGCTTTGTTTGCCATCGGGGTTGCCAGCGCATTTTTCGGCATAGCACTGTACCTGGGGACTCTTGGCCGCTACATTTTCTTAACGGGAGCTCAGGCCGGAACCCTTTCCCCAGACGTGATAAAAGCATTTGTCACCGGGGGCCAGAACATGGTGGTGCCCACTACTGCTATGGTGATTGGCGGCAAGTGGCTCCTGGGATTTGTTATCGCTGGAGCATTTGCTGCGGTTTTCTCAAACCTGTCGGGTTTGTTCATCGCCAGTTCCGGGGCGCTGGGACATGATATCTATACCAACTTTATCAATAAAGAGGCTAACGAAAAGCAGAAGGTAATGGCGGGCAAAATCTCAGTGGTCATAGTCGGTATCTTTTATGGGATTCTGGGCCTGCTGGTGGAAAAGGCGGCTATCGGTCAATTGGTGGGTCTGGCCTTCAATGTTGCTGCCAGTACCTTTGCCCCGATCTTCCTGTTGGGAATCTGGTGGCGGGGAATGACCGAAAAGGGAGCCATAGCCGGTATGGTCGTAGGGCTGCTTTCCTCCATGTACATGATCTTCTTCGTGAACACTCTCCCTGTGTGGATGCAGTGGCGTATCCCGGGACTGATTACAGTACCTTTAGCTTTCCTGACAGTATTTGTGGTATCCAAGTTCGATGGGCAGGTACCCGCGGATGTCAACGAGTTTATGCACCGGGTGCACCAACCCGATTTGCGAATCTAAGAACTAACGCAGAAGAGGCCTCCTGCCAACGGAGGCCTCTTTTTGTCACTTTTCCTTGCGGACTGCGTATAATTGTTATATAACTTGGGGGAGGTGTCCACTTGATTTGGAAATAAAGGTTAAATTTAACCGCCCCAAACTTGAAGACGCCCTTCCCGTTGTCAGCCTGGTGGAACCTAAACCGCCTGCCCCAGCCCGGGGTTTTTCCGTGTTCAGACCAAGTGGTGAGAAGGCCGACTTGTCTCTTGACATGGAGCAAAAGGAAAAGGTTCTGGAAATTCTGCAGGAATTGGACTCACTGATCGGATTGGCCACGGTGAAGAAATTGATCAGGGAAATCCGGGCTTTTGTAGAAATCCAAAAACGGCGCAGCAAGGAAAAACTCGTTGCAGAACCGCTGGTTTTACATATGATTTTTCGCGGCAACCCCGGCACAGGCAAGACCACAGTGGCTCGCATCGTTGGCAAACTTTTTAAGGAAATCGGCGTACTGCAGAAGGGTCATGTGATTGAGGTTGAAAGGGCAGACCTGGTAGGGGAGTATATCGGGCACACAGCACAAAAGACACGGGAACAGACCAAAAAATCTTTGGGCGGCGTTTTGTTTATTGATGAAGCTTATTCCCTAGCGCGGGGAGGGGAAAAGGATTTTGGCAAAGAGGCTATTGATGTGCTGGTAAAGGCCATGGAAGATCAGAAAGACAACCTGATTTTAATTCTTGCCGGATACAGGGATGAAATGGACTGGTTTTTGCAGACCAACCCAGGCTTGCGTTCCCGCTTTCCTATCCATATTGATTTTCCTGACTACTCGGTGGAAGAGCTGTTGGAAATTGCGGATTGTATGCTGGCCAAGCGGCAGTACAAGCTGACAGTGGATGCCAGGTTAGAACTGCGGCGCGTCTTAGCAGACCAGCTGGCAAACGGTCATAAACACAGCGGTAATGCCCGTTTGGTACGCAACCTCATCGAGAAAGCCATCCGCCGCCAGGCTGTGCGCCTGTTTAAGAAGGTTGAAGTGTCCCGGGAGGATTTGCTGACTATTGTTCCCGCTGATTTGCGGGAGGCGGATGATAGGGTATAGTAAGCCGGCTACTGAGGGTAATCTATAAAAAAACAGTTCTTGCGGGACCTGACGTAAAAATCATTGGTTTCATTCAGGGTCTGCCGGGTCTGGTGAAAAGGTGCGAAGATGTATTATACCGTCCGCCATGCGGGTCCCAGGACCCGGAAACAGCAGATTCGGCACTACCTCTCAATTGCAGCCTTTGTCGGCAAGGGATTGGTCTATTTTGGTTTTAGCTTTTTTGGTATTATGGCAGTGATGACAGCCAATTACGGGGCACTGGCAGTATTGGGCCTGCTGACCGTCCTTACCGGGGTATGCTTTAACTTGTTTAACCTGCAGGTGTGGCTGCCGGGCTGGCGCAGCGGTTCCTGGCTGGTACGTGCCGTCCTGCTCACAGTATATATTTTTGTCGCTCTGGCAGTGTTGTTGCTTATTAACCCGAAACCTTTGTAGCCAAGGTGTTAAATAATTGATATAATAAAAATGTCAGCTCCAGCCGCCAGGTTGGAGTATTTTGCTGGCTTGAGGGAGGACCTTGTTTGAAAGCCTTGGTTCAGGGCAATTTGGTCGGGATCAAAAATAATATTCTGGAGGCGCTGGAGGGGCTGTACCAGCTTGAGGTGGGCAAAGAAATCCTGGCCTCTCCGCAGTTGGTTGCCCAGATCTCCTTTCTGTCCTACCGGATTAAAAGGGAAGTAGCCATCTACCTTAACCGCCGTGGTCGGGTTGTAGCCGTTGCAGTGGGGGATTATGGGACGGTAACTCTACCGGAAGTAAGGGGAAGGAAGGATGCCAACCGCCTAAGCGGCATCCGCTGCATTCACACCCATCCGACAGGTGGGCCGCAGCTGAGTCCGCTTGATTTAACATCACTGGCTAACCTCAAACTGGACTGCATGGCGGCTGTGGAGATAACGGATGGCGAGGTTGGCAGGATCCACGCCGCCTATCTTCAACCGCAGCGCGGAAAGTTGGAGCGGGAAGTGATGGTTGTCGAACTTTTGCCTTCGGAGCTGGAGGAGCATCCCTTTGCCGGTGTTGTTGCCCTGATTGAAAAGGAAATTTATCCTGAACTAGGCACAACTGACATGGTTATCGATAGAGCCATTCTAGTATCGATTGAACGACCGGGGGAGGGGTGGACGGCCGAGGAATCCCTGGCGGAACTGGCGGAATTGGCATGGACCGCTGGAGCTGAAGTGCTGGAAAAAATCAGTCAGAAGCGTCTGCGGCCGGAACCGGCAAGCTTCGTTGGCCAGGGAAAGGCCAGGGAGTTAGGTATGGTTGTGCAGGAATCGGGCGCCAATTGCCTTATATTTGACGACGAACTGACTCCAGCCCAAATTCGCAACTTGGAAGTCCTGGCCGGCTGTAAAATCCTTGACCGCACCAGCTTGATTCTGGATATTTTTGCTTCCCGGGCCCAGAGCAGGGAGGGCAAAATACAAGTGGAGCTGGCTCAGCTTAAGCACCTGCTGCCGCGGCTAACCGGACTGGGCACCGTCTTGTCCCGCCTTGGCGGCGGTATTGGTACAAGAGGGCCCGGTGAGACAAAATTAGAAACCGACCGCCGCCACATCCGGCGGAGAATCTCTGAACTGGAGCGTGAATTGGAAGGGGTAAAGAAACATAGGGCCTTGCAGCGCACCAGGCGCCGGGCAGCCAGTTTATCCGTAGTTTCCTTGGTGGGATATACTAATGCGGGCAAGAGCAGCCTGCTAAATGCTCTAACCGATTCCCAGGTCTTAGCCGAAGACAAGCTGTTTGCAACCTTGGACCCGGTGACCCGTCGCCTCAGCCTGCAAAGGAACCAGGAAATACTGCTGACGGATACTGTGGGCTTTGTGCGCAAACTGCCACACAATTTGGTGGCTGCTTTCCGGGCAACTCTGGAAGAGGTGGTGCAGGCGGAGCTTTTGGTCCACGTGGTGGATGCTTCCCACCCAGGTTTGGCTGAACAAATTAAAGCTGTGGAGGAGGTTCTCGCTGAGTTAGGGGCCGGCAGTAAACCTGTGGTCATGGCTTTTAACAAGATGGACAAACTTGACGAGCAAGCGGCGGTGGAAATGGAAAGAATGCTGCGGGGCTATCCCTTCGCCGCGTCGGTCTCAGCCCTAACCGGGGAAGGTCTGGACAAGCTGGTGGATGTAATTGGTCGTTTGCTGCCGGCACAAAGCGAAATCTCAGCCTTGATTCCTTTTGAGCGCGGTGATTTGCTCGCGGCAGTACACAGGGACGGCCAGGTCAAGGAAATGGAATATGATACTGGAGGGACCAGGGTGAAAGCGCTGGTTGGCCCACGCTTGGCAGCACTATTGAAACCTTTTTGCGTCAACCTGAGGGAGGAATCCGGTTGTGAAAGATGACCTAAGCCCGGTGGTGCTTGAAGCTGCCCGGCGGGCTGACGAAAGAATTTCGCCTATTTTGCGTGAACTGGCAGCAACATCAGCTGCCAACCACCTTAAAATTCTAAGGGCTTTTCAAGCCGAAAAGGTGAGCGAACATCATTTTGGCGGTACTACAGGGTATGGACTGGGGGACTATGGCCGGGACAGCTTGGACCGGGTATTTGCCAGGATTTTCAATTGTGAGGCCGCTTTGGTAAGAACCCAGATAGTTTCGGGTACCCATGCAATTGCATTGTGCCTGTATGGCGTCTTACGTCCGGGTGATGAACTCTTGGCGGCAAGCGGCGCCCCATATGATACTTTGGAAGAACTAATCGGGATAAGAGGTGAGACACCTGGCTCCCTGCGGGAACTGGGAATTTGGTACCGTCAGGTTGACTTGGCCCCGGACGGAAAACCCGACTATGCAGCAATTGCTGCTGTCATAGGCCCCAAGACAAGAATGGTATCCATTCAACGCTCCAGGGGCTATGCCTGGCGCCCTTCCCTGGACATCTTCACTATCGCCGCAATAATAAATTTGGTGAAAAAGATTAAGCCTGATGTGGTTTGTTTTGTTGACAATTGTTATGGGGAACTGGTCGAGAAAGAGGAACCAACCGATGTGGGAGCTGATCTGGTGGCGGGATCGCTCATAAAAAACCTGGGTGGTGGTATCGCTCCTATGGGAGGCTATGTCGCGGGCAAAGCTGATCTGGTAAGACAGGCAGCGGGACGCCTCACTGCGCCGGGGATCGGTGGAGAGGTTGGGGCGACCCTGGGGTTAAACAGGTTGCTGTTCCAGGGCCTGTATTTGAGTCCGA
>JAJYNB010000103.1 GCA_021786555.1 Bacillota bacterium
CCTGAAATTCCGAGATTTTTTCCACAATCGGGGTTTGCGGTGTGATGGGGTAAACTGGAATTACCTTGGCCCGGGCCAGTTTCACTCCGTGAGCTACCGCGTGGTTACCGTTAATCAGCAAGCGGGTGTGTTCCTCTCTCATCGCGCCTCCTCCTTCAAGACCACCGCGCCCCGGGGACATTCTTCCACGCAGCTGCCGCACCCTTTGCAATACTGGTCCAGCACACGGTAGTGTTCCGTCAGGGAAGAATCTTTGATTACAGCCATATCCGGGCAGAAATAATAGCAGTTATCGCACTCCAGGCACTGACCGCAGCTGAAACAGCGTTCGGCCTGAAGCTGGGCCTCAGCCCGGGCATACCCGCTCTTTACCTCACCAAAGTTCCCCAGCCTCGCTTCAACCGGAAGGATCCCCCTCTCTTGCCGCGGAGATTCAGGAAAATAGAAAGTGTTAACTTCTGAGAAAGAGACCTCGCCCTCTCTACCGGCTGTCCCATCGCTCCGTGCCTCCCCGCTCAGGTAAGCCGCAATTGCGTCGGCTGCCCGTTTGCCCTGGCCAATGGCGGCGGAAACATAGCGGTCAGAACTGGCTGCATCACCGCCGGCAAAAACACCCTGGCGGCTGGTCATGCCTGAAGAGTCTACTTCCAAAAGTCCCCCGTCACTGTTAAGTTCTCCGTCCCAGCCGCTTAACTCAGCATCCTGGCCCACAGCCAGAATTACCTTGTCGGCTTCCAGTGTAAAGCCGGTGCCTGGAAGTACTAAGGGCCGCAGCACACCCTGGGGAGCTGCAGGGTCTAACACAACCTTGCTGCAAGCCAGGCTCAGCCTGACCCCATCAGCCTTTACCTCTTGCACCATGACCCCGTCGTAAAGTACAACCCCTTCCTCCAGTGCCTCCCGCACTTCATCCGTCTGGGCGGGCAGGGAAGTTCGGCTCTCCAAGGCCAGGACCTTTACCTCGCAGCCCAGGCGGCGGGCTGAGCGGGCTGCATCCATAGCCACGCTGCCGCCGCCGATAACTGCCACCTGGCTGCCCAGCCGGGGGGATTCACCCATATTGGCCGCCTGGAGAAAGTGCAGACCGTTTAAAACCCTGGCGTCCCCGGCGGGAAACTGGGGCAGAAGCTTGGCCTTACCCGCTCCGATGGCGAGAAATACTGCATCATATTCCTTTGCCAATCCCGCCAAATCACCGGCTGCAACCTGCCGGTTGAGAGAAACCTCCATACCCAGCTGCAAAAGGCGCCGGATTTCCCCGTCGACTACTTTCACAGGCAGACGGTAACGTGGAATTCCGTAGCGCAGCACCCCACCCAGTTCAGCTCTCGCCTCGATAAGTGTCACCTGGTATCCCTTGAGACGCAGTTGGAAGGCGCTCGACAAACCTGCGGGCCCGCCGCCGATCACAGCCACCTTTTGTTTCAGGCCGGTTTGTGGTTCTGGCAGGGGCCACCCCTGTTCAAGCGCCAGGTCGCCGACAAATTGTTCCAAGGCATTTATCGAGACAGCCCCGTCATACTGACCCCGATTGCACGAACCCTCACACGGATGGTGGCAAATCCGCCCCGTTGTAGCCGGCATCGGATTGTTAGCCGCCAGGGTCAACCACGCTTCCCGGTAATGTTCTTCCCTGGCCAACTGAATCCATGCCGGTATCTCCCCTTCCAAGGGACAGGCGTTATGGCAGGGCGAGGTGCGTTTCTGGTGAACCGGAATGGCGCTGCGCCAGGTTCCGGTATTCAGGACATCGGTCCAACCCGTAGTCCAAATCGGCGGCAATTCCTTACTAACCTGCGACATTCAGCGCTCCCCCTTGTGCAACAAGCTTAAAACCATCCAGACATGCAGCCACATTCTCTGCCTGTTTAACCGGGCTCATTTCCCTGATAACCCGGCTCAGGGCATCAATTCCAGGCTCACCCAGGAGGCCGACAACTGCTCCCGCCAGGGTGGAATTAACGATGCGCCCCAGTCCATTGGCTTGGGCAATTGCCGTAGCGTCAATGCTAACGGGCCGGAAATTGCCCAGGTAGGAAAAGTAACCTGAAGATTTGGCCGAATTGACCAGCACCAGGGTATTTGGTCCTGCGCCTCTGAGCAGTGCGGCATTAAGCAAGCTAGGGTCGAAACATACGATCACGTCAGGATTGTCAATATCGCAGCGCAGCCGGATCGGCTTGTCGTCAACCCGGATAAAGGAACTTACGGGAGTACCACGCCGGGCGCCGCCATAAGTGGCATAAGCCTGGACATATTTCCCTTCCCGGAAGAACATGGTGGCCAGGATTTCACCTGCCCGCTGGGCACCCTGCCCGCCCCTTCCCTGGACAATAAACTGCAACATTCTTTTTGCACCTCCTCAGTCATATTCATAGAACGGGCCCCAGCCCAACTCCTGTATTATCACGCAAAAGGCTTAGCCTCAGCGTTGTAAAGCAAAATCAGGTCCCAACTATGCTTTGGAAGTCGATTCTTGCCCTGAGAAGTCAAAGAATGGGTTTGGACGGTAGGAAAATAACCCTGACCTGACTTTTTCCCTGCAGGCGGAGATAAAGCTGTGGTACATAGATTTACCGCCTGCCTTAAACCGAATAAGTAAAGCCCTGGAAACGCCTGACCTGAGGAGCTTCAGCCGTGGTACATCGATGTACCATTTGGCCTTCGTCCTGCATCTGGACAAAAACAGGCGCAAGTACGCCTGTGTCAGTACCTGTTCCAGGAATTGATGGTACGCTTGTGTACCAGCCAAGCCAACCAGTAAATGGTTGGCTTGGCCAAATTCCTAATATCACTTTTCCCGGGCCCGTAAAGCCGCCAGCACTTTTTCCGGAGTTATGGGCAGTTCTTTGAAGCGGATGCCGGTGGCATCGAAGACCGCATTGGCGATGGCTGCCGCCGTCCCCACCAGTCCGGATTCCCCCACGCTCTTGGCGCCAAACGGTCCGGTCTGGCAGGACGCTTCCACCAAAATTGTCTCGACCTCGGGCATATCCATGGCTGTCAGAATCTTATAATCTGCCAGGTTTGGGTTAAGGGGACGCCCGCTGACCGGGTCATAGCGGTATTCCTCTGTCAGCGTATAACCGATTCCCTGCTGCAAGGCCCCCTGAATCTGCCCTTCCACCAGCGCAGGGTTGATCGCAGTGCCCACATCGTGGGCAGCCACGATTTTCAACACTTCCACCACTCCGGTCTCCGTGTCCACCTCCACCTCTGCGAACTGGGCGGCATAAACCGGTGGATTGCCCTCAGGCTCCTCGCTGGCAACCCCGATGATTTGATGACCGTGGCTGCCGAAGTGTGCCTTGTGGGAGACCTCAGCGACGCTGATGGATTTGGGAGCCCCTTCCCTGGTCCGGACAACCCCGTTTTCCACTGTCAGATTTTCCGCCGGAACCTCCAGGATTTCCGCGGCCATCGCAAGGAGCTTCTCCTTGGCCGCGGCGGCGGCCTTTCTTACGGCGTTGCCGCCAGAGTAAGCCTGGCGGCTGGCGTGGCTGCCGATGTCAAACCCCGCCACATCGGTATCGGCCGTCTTGGTAATCATCACGTCCTCGTAGGCCAGCCCCAGTTCCTCGGCGGCCACCTGGGTCAGGGCTGTGCCGCTGCCCTGGCCGACATCTGAATTGCTGAAAATGAGATTGGCGCTGCCGTCCTCATTTATCTTCACCACAGCCGCGGAGGTTTCGTGCAGCATTGGCCTTGCCCCGCTGACGTGCATCATGTACCCCATGCCCACTCCGCGCTTTTTGGTCCCGGGCTGGCCTGCCTGCCGGTTTCTTTTGGCTTCCCAGCCGATGGCTTTGGCGCCGCGCTCAATTCCCTCTTCCAGGCCGCAGCTCTCAATCACCCAGCCGGACCAAGACCAAACTTCGCCTTCACACGGGTGGTTCTTGCGCCGGATTTCCAACGGGTCCAGCCCTAAAGCTGCAGCAATATCATCCACCTGGGATTCCACGCCAAAAACCACCTGTGGATTGCCATAACCGCGGAAAGCGCCGCACTGGGTGCTGTTGGTGTAAACAGAATAGTTGTCAACCTTGATGTTAGCGCACTTGTACATGGCTAAAAACCAGCCGGCTACCGGACCCGCAAAAGAAGGTGTATGGGTGGCATAAGCGCCCCCGTCAATATAGGCTGTCATTTGGCGGGCGGTAAAGGTCCCATCCTTTTTCACTCCGGTCTTTAAAACCATGGTTATGGGATGCCTGGATTCTGTCCCCAGGAAAGACTCTTCCCGAGAATATTTAAGCATCACCGGATAACCTGATTTTAGCGCCAGAAGCGCTGCGATAGGCTCGTTCACCACACCTAACCGGCTGCCGAAGGCTCCCCCAACGGGCGGCTTGATGATTCTCACCTGACCCGTCCTTAACCCCAGGGCATGGGCGGTGATGCCGCGCACCAGGTGGGGCATCTGGGTGGAGGTCCAGATTGTGACCCGGCCGTCCATATCGGGCGCGGCGACCGCTACCCCGCAGGGCTCCAGGGTCACCTGGTACACTTTGGGGACATAATACCGGTCTTCAAACACAAAGTCAGCTTCCCGGAAACCCTCTTCCACATCGCCAATCACCACGGGCATGTGGGCTGCGATATTTTTTTCCGCGCTGTGGATGAGCGGTGCTCCGTCGGCCATAGCTGCTTCCACATCCATCGCAGGGGGCAGCACTTCGTATTCTACCTCAATCAATTCCAGGGCCCGCTCCGCCGTATCCTCATCTACAGCTGCCACGGCCGCAATTGGGTCTCCCATATAACGGGCCTTATCGGAGAGGATATACTGGTCTTCCATCAGGACTGCGCCGGGGGATGGTGGAAACCCAGCGCTGTTCCAGGGGATTTTTGGCGTGTCCTCATAACTGATAACCGCTTTGACCCCCGGCAGGGAACGGGCCTTCGAGGTGTCGATGCTGAGAATCCTGGCATGCGCATAAGGACTGCGCAGCACCCTGCCAACCAACATGTGGGGCAGATTCATGTCACCGGCGTAAACTGCCCGGCCTGACACCTTTTCCCGCGCATCCACCCTTCTCACCCTCTGGCCTACAACTGCATAACTCATTTTTCAACCTCCCTTCTTAACTGCGGCTCACAGCCATAATTGCTTCAACTATCTTCACGTATCCCGTACAACGGCAGAGGTTGCCGCTCAATCCTTCCCGGACTTCTGCTTCCGTAGGGTGGGGGTTGCTGTCAAGCAGCGCTTTGGCAGTCATCACTACGCCGGGGGTGCAATAGCCGCATTGGATGGCGCCATGGTCTACGAGAGCCTCCTGGATAGGGGTGAGCCCCTCTATTCCGCCTACCCCTTCGATGGTGGTGATCTCCCTGCCCGAGGCATCGACTGCCAGCACCAGACAGGAATTTACCGGCTTACCGTCCATCAGCACAGTACAGGCCCCGCATTCGCCGGCGCCGCATCCTTTTTTAGTGCCGGTCAAAGCCAGATCCTCCCTGAGCACATCCAGTAATGTCCGCTTTACCTCCGCATCCAAGCGGTAACTCTCCCCGTTAACTTTAAGCGTGATTGGCAGTTTCATAAGCTCCCTCCCATGCCTCGTGTAATGCTCTTCGCGTCAAAACTCCAGCCATGTGCCTGCGATAATCCCCTGTGCTGCGGACATCATCGATGGGTGAAACGGCAGCCATGACTTGTTCAGCTGCCTCAGCCCAGGCCTCAATTCCGCCCCGGGTCCCAACCAGGCCCTTTTCGGCTGACCGGATACGCAGCGGCGTGGAAGCCACGGCCCCCAGAGCAATCCTGGCCGCGGCAATCCTATCTGAACCTTGCTCGAGAGTTATCAGAACAACAGCGTTGACAAGAGCAATTTCGTGGCTTTTGCGCAGACCGTGTTTTTTGAATACGCCCCAGCTGTGAACAGGCGGAATATCTATTTCCACCTCAGTGAGAATTTCCCCCCGGTTCAGCGCTGTTTGTCCCGGCCCGGTAAAGAAGTCCTCCGCCGCCAGAGTCCTGGACCCCTCAGGACCTGATATTTTGAGGCGCCCCTCATAAGCCAACAGGGCAACTGCCAAATCGGCTGCGGGGGAGGCATTGCAGAGATTGCCGCCTACAGTGGCCAAATTACGGATTTGAGGTGTGCCCAACGCCCTGGCCCCTGACGCCAGAGCCGGAAAGTAATTGGAGACATCTTTGTTTGCCAGCAGGCTGCTGATAGTAGTCAAGGCCCCAATACTCAAACTTGTTTTT
>JAJYNB010000217.1 GCA_021786555.1 Bacillota bacterium
TAGCGGGCCAGATACGGCCGGTAACGGGAAAAAATCAAGTAAACCAGGGCTGTAAGAATGCCCCCCAGCACTGCAGTGTTCACAACAGCCCCGAGAAAAAACACGCTGCCAAAACGTTCCAGTTCGACAATCCTTAAGTGACTGAGAATCAAAAGCCTGCGCAGGGTAGCCAGCACGTACCTGTGGGGCTGGCCAGTAAGGAAGTACCCCGTAATCAGGTTGAAATAGAAAAATATGGGGAAAAAAGACTTAAACATCAAGTCGCCCAGAAGAGCGCCGGCAATACTCACCCTAAAGGCGCTGGCCAGTAAACCGGCAACCAACACACCGATGCCGAAGGTGGGGAAAAAGTTGACACAGGCACCCAAGGCAAACCCCAGGGCAACTTTCCAGGGAGTACCCCTCAGACGCAAAAGTCTTAACAAGTAGTAACGGATTGCCCGCCGGAATTTCATTTTTCCCCCTGCGTTATACATTTAAAGACCTTCTTCTCTCGAAGAAGGTCCTTTTTTCAACAGTATACGCCGTAATCCCTTACTGCGTCAAGCTATTTGCGGGCACCCTTCATGGCATAGGCGGGCTTTTTATCGAAGCGGTGCTGAGCTTTGATAAATCGCACAGTTCCGGTCTTGCCCCGGATTACCACCGTATGGGTATATGCTCCCTGGTCGGTGAAACGAACCCCTTCCAGCAGGCTGCCGGAGGTGATTCCTGTAGCTGCAAAAATAACTTCATCTCCCTTGACCAGATCCTCCATGGTCAGCAGCCTGTTGATATCGCTGATGCCCAAAACCCGGGCTCTCTCCACGTCTGCATCATTTTCAGGCCAAAGTCTGCCCTGCATTTCACCGCCAAGGCACTTGAGCGCTGCCGCGGCCAAAACCCCTTCCGGCGCGCCGCCTACACCCATCATAATGTCCACTCCAGTATTATCAAAGGCGCACGCCACAGCAGGAGACACGTCCCCATCGCTGATCAGCTGAATTCTTGCCCCGCAGGCCCGTACCTGGTCAATTAATTCCTGGTGCCGGGGTCTGTCCAGAATCACCACGGTCAAGTCATTGAGTCCCTTGCCTAAAGCCCTGGCCACCTCATGCAGGTTTTGCTCCACCGGGGCATCCAGGTTGATACAGCCTTTGGCCTTGGGGCCAACGGCGATTTTATTCATGTACATATCCGGTGCATGCAGCAGGCATCCGCGCCGGGCAGCCGCAAGCACCGCGATAGCTCCGGTCAGGCCCTTTGCCACTATGTTGGTGCCCTCCAGCGGGTCGACGGCTATATCCAGCTGGGGGGACTCCCCGGTACCGACCTTTTCGCCGATGTAGAGCATGGGGGCCTCGTCCATTTCCCCTTCTCCTATTACCACAACTCCCGCAATATGAATGGTATCGAAGACAGCCCGCATAGCTTCCACCGCGGCACCGTCAGCGGCATCCTTATTCCCCCTGCCCATCCAGCGGGCGGAAGCAAGGGCGGCCGCTTCGGTAACCCGGGCAAACTCCAGGGCCAGTTCTCTCTCCAAAACAGATTCCCTCCCAAATAAAATATCCTGAACCCTGCCCTAATTCTGCCACACTCCAACCGGGTTTTCAAACCTTATTTTCAGGAAACGCTTAACACCCTCCGACTGTTTATCCAATCGTAAGACTCCCACTTCTACAAGTGGGAGTGGGTCCCCCGTTCTCTGCTTCGGTGGGGGTAGACTCCCCCACCGAAGTCTCGATGTTCAGCTTAAGCTGAACGAGTTCACTGCGGCGCAACCTTACGCCAGTCAGCGAGGAACTTCTCCACGCCTGCCGTGGTCAGGGGATGGTCTGTCAACTGCATAATAACTTTATAGGGCACTGTAGCGATGTGGGCGCCCAGTTTAGCCGCCTCTACCACGTGAATAGGATGGCGGATGCTGGCGGCAATGATCTGGGTGGGCAGGTTATGGGTTGAAAAAATCTCTACTATATCTCTGATGAGGCCCAAACCGTCCTGGCCCACATCATCCAGCCTGCCGAGGAAGGGGCTTACGTAAGTGGCGCCTGCCCTGGCGGCCAACAAGGCCTGGGCAGCTGAAAAGACCAAAGTCACATTGGTTTTTAGCCCCAGGGCGTGGAGCTGCTTGACAGCCTTCAGCCCCTCGGGCAGCATCGGTATCTTAATTACTATATTGGGATGAATCGCCGCCAGTGATTTGGCTTCCTCCACCATACCTGGGGCTTCCAGGCTGATGACTTCTGCTGAGATAGGGCCGTCCACAATCTCACAGATTTCCTGAACCACCTGACGAAAATCCCTGCCTTCTTTGGCTATTAAAGACGGATTGGTAGTCACACCACTGATAACACCCAACTCATTGGCCCGTATGATCTCATCAATGTTTGCTGTATCAATAAACAAACGCATAGCTCGCACCCCTTCCAGGTTGATTAATAGCAAGAAAGGAGCAGAAAACGCTCCACTCCTTCAAACAAAACTGTCTAAGCCCGGCCGGAACTGCCGAAGACCCGGATCTTGTCCCTGATAATCTGCACAGCCGCTTCGCGGGCCGGTCCCAGTACATTGCGCGGGTCAATTTCATTGGGTTTGTCCGAGATCACTTTCCGCGCCGCATTTACAAAAGCCTCCCGGATGTTGGTGTCAATATTCACTTTACGCACGCCCAGGCTCACCGCTTCGCGGACAGCATCGTCAGGGACGCCCGACGAGCCATGCAGTACGATGGGGATATTGACCGTGCCCCTGATCTGCCTTAAGCGTTCAAAGTCCAGTTTGGGAATACCTTTGTAGCGGCCATGGGCCGTACCGATAGCCACAGCCAGAGAATCTACCCCGGCAGCATCCACAAACCTTTTTGCTTCCATAGGGTCCGTAAACAGGGCCTCCCGTTCGCTCACCGTGATATCGTCTTCCGTGCCGCCAATTTTGCCCAGTTCGGCCTCTACAGATACCCCAACCGCTCTGGCCACGCTTAGAACGCGGTTAGTCAAGTCAATGTTTTCCTCCAGGGAATGCTTGGAGCCGTCAATCATCACAGAAGTAAAACCGGACCGGATACACTGCATGCACTGCTCAAAACTGGTACCGTGGTCGAGGTGCAGCGCAATGGGTACAGGTGACTTATCCGCAGCGGTTCTGGTCAGCGCTGCTATATAATCAATTCCAGCGTACTTGATGGCTCCCTGGCTAGCCTGAATGATTACCGGAGCCTGTTCGGCCTCGGCAGCCGCCACAATGGCCTGAACTATTTCCATATTGTTGCAGTTAAAAGCACCAACCGCATAGCCGCCTGCCTCAGCTTTTTTTAGCAATTCAGCAACTGTTACCAAGGGCATATAATGCTACCTCCTAACAAATTTCTGGTTACTCGGTTTAGTGTTGCCGGAACCAGACCTCTTAATAAGCATAAATATTTCTCCCTGCCGCAGTGAATTCCTGCAAAATCGGGCAGCAATAACATTTAGATAGAAAAAATTTTAAGGCCGTTTTGACAAAACGGCCTTAAAATCCGGATCAACAATAGATTAACAAGCCTCTATCTCAATTAATGTCTGTTTGACCAATAATTTCAACTCGTTTAAGTCGAAGGGTTTGGTGATATATTCCCTAACGCCTAATTTCATCGCCTGCGTCACAATTTCCAGTTCTCCATAGGCAGTCATCATGATTACAGCAATAGCCTGGTTTATTTTCTTTATCTCTTTAAGCGCCTCCAGGCCGTTCATGCCCGGCATCTTCATATCCATTAAAATCAACCCAGGTATCTCCTCCATCACCTTGGTGATGGCTTCATGCCCGCTGGCCGCCATGTCCACATCATAGCCTTCTTCTCTGAAAGCCTCATATAACAGGCGACGTACACCCATTTGATCATCCACTACCAGGATTTTGGCTGCCATCAGTTTCCCTCCCTACAATGGACCAGCTATACGAGGTCCGAGGTCAGAGGTCCGAGATCCGATGAAAGCGAGGCTTTCACGGACATGCACAGGAGTCTTTGAAAGAAGTGCATGTAATCGGACATCGGATTGCGGACATCGGGCTTCGTTATTGTATTTCGGGATGAAGTCGGAAATTCCTCCTTATTTTCCAAAATTACTTAAAAATTCCATATGAATTAAATTTTTTTGCGTAACACGGCAGCGATGAACTCCCGGAAGAGAGGGTGTGGACGGTTGGGACGGGATTTGAACTCGGGGTGAAACTGAGAGGCCACAAACCAAGGGTGCTCCACCATCTCGGTTATCTCCACCAGCCTTCCATCGGGGGAGGTGCCGGAAAACCTTAGGCCGCCGGCCTCAAGCTGTTCCCGGAACTGGTTGTTTACCTCATAGCGGTGGCGGTGCCGTTCGTAAATTATTTCATCGCGGTAAGCCGCAAAGGCATGGGATTCCTCGACCAGCTTTGCAGGGGAAATACCCAGACGCATGGTCCCACCTTTATCAGCCACATCCTTTTGTTCTGGCAGTAGGTCTATCACAGGATAAGGGCTTTCGGGATCAAATTCAGTGCTGTTAGCCCCAGCAAAACCGCAGACATTCCTGGCGAATTCAATCACTGCGCACTGCATCCCCAAACAGATTCCAAGGAAGGGAATCTTATGTTCCCGGGCAAAAGTAATTGCCGTAACCTTGCCTTCGATACCACGGTTGCCAAAACCTCCTGGCACCAGAATCCCATCCACGTCTCCCAGCAAACCCTCCGGGCCTTCCAGCTCGATTTGTTCAGAATTAACCCATTTGATGTTGACCCGTGACCTGTGAAAGGTTCCGGCATGCCGCAGTGCTTCCGCAACACTTAGGTAGGCGTCAGGAAGTTCCACATATTTGCCCACGATAGCCACAGTACAGGAGGTTTCGGGATTGAGAATTTTGTCCACCATCTCCTGCCACTCGCTCATATCCCCGTCCGGAGCGGTCAGGCCCAGGCGTTTCAGGACAATCTCGTCCAAGCCTTCTTCCTGGAGCATGATGGGTACCTGATAGATGGTGGGAGCGTCGATGCACTGGATTACAGCGTCTTTGTCAGTGTCACAGAATAGGGCAATCTTTTCTTTCATGTCGTTGGAGATGGGCTTCTCCGACCTGCAGACAATCAGGTTGGGTTGTATGCCTATGCTTCTCAATTCCTTGACGCTGTGCTGAGTCGGTTTGGTCTTCTGTTCACCCGAAGCGGCAATATAAGGCACCAGGGTAACATGGATGTACATGACATGTTCCCGGCCAATGTCATTTTTTAGCTGACGGATTGCCTCCAGAAAAGGCAAGGATTCGATATCACCCACGGTTCCGCCGATTTCCGTAATAACCACATCAGGATGAGTTTCCCTCGCCACCCGGTAAATTCTCTCTTTTATTTCATTGGTAATGTGGGGAATAACCTGTACCGTACCGCCCAGGTAGTCCCCTTTGCGCTCTTTGGAAATAACCGACCAGTAAATTTTACCGGTAGTGACATTGCTGTTTTTCGAAAGGTTGATGTCAACAAACCTTTCGTAGTGTCCCAGATCCAAGTCTGTTTCAGCGCCATCGTCGGTCACAAACACCTCACCGTGCTGATAAGGGCTCATAGTACCCGGGTCAATGTTTATGTAAGGATCAAACTTTTGAATAGCCACCTTCAGTCCCCTGTTTTTCAGCAGGCGTCCCAGCGATGCAGCGGTAATTCCCTTTCCCAGGGATGATACAACACCCCCGGTTACAAACACAAACTTGGTCATCAGGCTTCCTCCTCTAAGCATGAGTTGGTAAGTTTATAGATAGTATTTACCAATTAGCAACAGTAAGAAAAAACAAACACAAAAAAAGCTAGTCTAATACACTAGCCCGCACATATACATTCACTGTTTCATTCTATACCTTGGAATCACAGAGTGTCAAGAGGACTATTCTTCCCAGTTGTCCTGGTTTTCCAGCTCATCCTCCTCCTGATAGTAACCGAACTCTCTGCTTTCGGCATTCTCGGCTTCTTTATCCTGGTCATCGTAGACTACGCTGCGGTTGAGCAGGGTAATGCTGGGAATTTTCTTGTGGGACTTGGCTGGAACCCAGGCTTTTAACCCCCATTGTCCCTGTCCCAAATAAATAAAGCGTGTATCCAGATTGATTTGAGTATGAGCGGCAGCAATGGCGAGGATTTCATCACCTGTATAAGGTTTAATCTGGAAGACTTCCTCAATCAACGTGCGATAATACATGGGTTGGCCGTTTTCCTTCAAAA
>JAJYNB010000339.1 GCA_021786555.1 Bacillota bacterium
CTGCTCGACTAAGTCAACCTTGCTGAGCACCACCAAACCCTTGCGTATTTGCAGCAAATCAATAATCTCCAGGTGCTCCCTGGTCTGGGGCATAACCCCTTCGTCTGCCGCAATAACCAGCAGGACCAGGTCTATCCCGCCGATTCCTGCCAGCATCTGCCGCACGAACTTTTCATGACCCGGCACGTCCACCACCCCGGCCCTGGCCCCGCTGGGCAATGTCAGTGCGGCAAAACCCAGTTCAATAGAAATGCCTCTTTCTTTTTCCTCTTTTAGCCGGTCCGTATCCTCTCCGGTCAAGGCCTTGATCAACATGGTCTTGCCGTGGTCAACATGTCCGGCGGTGCCAATTATGTAATAGCTCATGGGGACCTCCAGGTCAATTGATGTTAGGCGCTGTACCCGTTTGCTTCAGGTTGCTGAGCAGCCAATCGCACCACCGGTCGACCCCGTCGCCGGTGCGGCAGGACACCTGAAAAATTTCCGCCTCCGGATTGATTGCTCTGATATCTTGTTCCAGCTTGGAAACATTAACGTCGGTAAAGCCGGCTAAATCCAGTTTATTTAGCACTACTGCTTTTGAATTTCTGAAAATCAGGGGATACTTTACCGGTTTGTCGTCTCCTTCAGTGATGCTCAGCACCACGGCTTTGATGTCTTCTCCCAAGTCAAAATCGGCCGGACAGACCAAGTTGCCAACATTCTCAATCACCAGCATGTCGAGCCGGGCCAGGTCGAACCTGGGCAAGACAGCGGCTACCATAGAGGCATCCAGATGGCATCCCCCGCCGGTGTTGATTTGCACTACCGGGACCCCGTAATGGGCAATCCGGTCAGCGTCTTTGGTAGTGTAAATATCGCCTTCGATTACCCCAACTTTTGCTCTGGCTGTCAGTTCTGCCAGCGTACGTTCCAACAGGGTTGTTTTGCCTGCTCCGGGGGATCCCAAAAGATTGCAGACAAATACTTGTTCCAACGTATGCCTGTTATCCCTGGCCTGTATTTCGTTGGCAGTCCTCAGGTTGGACATCACCTTAATTTCTTTGACGTCACTCACGCTTCGACCTCCAAACTTTCCAGCACCAGTTCCCTTCCCCGCACAATATGGATGCTTGGGCTTTTGCACTCGGGGCAGTAAAACACGAGCCCCTCAATCTCAAACTCCCTGGCACATTCCTTGCAGCAGCCTGCCAGCGGTACTAACTCAATCTCCAGCACAGCCCCTTCCATAGGGGTTCCCGCAGCAAAAGCCTGGAAGGCAAAATCCAAAGCGTCCGGTTCGGCATTGGTGAGCCGGCCCACCTGGAGCTTGACTTTAGTTACCCTGGGAACCTGGTAAGCTTCCAATGCGGCGTCTATGGCTTCAAATACGCCTGACATCAGTGACATTTCGTGCATGGTTACCTCCGCAAGACCGGAATTGAGCTGGCAAAACTGCAAAGAGTTAACCGGGGAAACCCCGGTTTACATATTATACCACAGTTAAAAGTTATACCACAGTAAAAAGCCCGCCTTCTTTGGCTTCGCCGATAAATACTGGCTTCAACTCGTCTTGCCCGGTCAGTTTGAAGTACCCGTCAGGATAAGCCTGATTCGCCGGGTTTAAACTTGGGAAACCTCCTTCTGGCAGTAAGCAATATTTTATTGGGCCAAATTCGACGGCAGAGCAAGAAATTCCTTTCAGCTTCTGCGTCGGAGCAGCATGTAAATTAACGGACCCAGAGTTAACAATCCGATATACCCGAACAGAGGATAAACTACAGCCACCAATGAAGAAAACTGAAAATGAGCCAAGGGTACTGCAGCGCCCAAAGCTGCCAGGGAGGCGGCTTGGTAGGGCACAGCAGAAAGACGGGTTACCCGTTTTATGAAGCTGAAAGCATTACCCACCGCCGCTGTAATCATCGCAAACCAGAGCACCAGGAGGTAGAAGATTCCCATCTGTGGGCTGACCCGGAAGGCTATGTGCACCATAGGCACCTGGTACCCGCCAACCGCGGGGTAGTAGCGAAACAAAGCCAGGCCAATGGCCAAGGCGAAGATTCCCAGACCGATGCCCCCCAACGCCCCTCCCGCCACATTGCCGCGAATTTCTCTCCCCAGGGAGGCCAGTACCACCAAGGCAAAGGTCATGTTAAACGAAACATAGAGCACTGCAGAAATAAACCAGGGGCGGGAAGGGACCCTGAGTGAGGAAACAGCGTCCACCTGGGGGGGCACTGCTGATAAGACGGCAAAGCTCACCGCCACGCAAATCAGCAATTTGAGAGGGATGAGTACGGTATTTATCCACATAACCCCCTCACCCTTACTGGCTAAGGCAATCCACACCGCCAGGGATGTAAGCAGAATTCCCAGTGTCGGGGCCAAGCCAAAATACTCCTGGAAGACTGCCCCGCTGCCTGCCAGCATAATTACCAGGCCCGCGAACAGGAAAACCGTAATCAAAATTTCACAAACTGCCCCCAGGCGCCGCCCAAGCAGGATCAGAAACAACTCCTGATAAGAATTGATGCGGTGCTGTTTGATTATCATAAGAGCTCCAAAACCCAATAACGCAAAAAGGCCGCCTGCCATCAGTATTCCCAGGATGCCCTTTTCCCTGTAAACAATAAAAAATTGGACGATCTCCTGCCCTGAGGCGAAACCCGCGCCCATCACCGCCCCAATGTAGGTGGCTGCAACCCGCAAAGTGGACCTCGACATTCCACAACCCCCCAGTCTCTAATTGTTATGCTCCCAGGCTACTGCACTGAACATCTTGACTGTCCAACCATGCATAAAATTTGACCGACTGGGTATATTGAACTAGACGGTTTTGGGAGGGTCTCCATGTTTAGTTTTAACCTGTCCGGGCATCAGAGCAGGCAGGAGGAAAAGCTCAGGTTTCATATGGATGACCAGCAAGGGGTTTCCCGCCTAACCTCTTCTTTGGCCGGCCTGATCTCGGGTGCCGGCCCCAACCGGAGGATAGTGGCCCTATGCATCGGTACAGACCGCTCAACCGGCGACTGTCTGGGGCCTCTGGTAGGTTCGCAGCTGCGGGAGGGGATGGGCCGGGAGTTATTAGTCTATGGCACTCTTGACAATCCTGTTCATGCCAGTAACCTGCACCAAACCCTGGCGGAATTGGAAAGTGCTTATCCGGATGCCTTCATTGTGGCAATAGACGCCTGCCTTGGACACCTGGAGAGCGTAGGATATATCAGCCTGTGCCGCGGGTCCCTCAAGCCGGGCGCGGGGGTACACAAGAACCTCCCTACGGTGGGGGAGGTCCATATTACCGGTATAGTCAATGTAGGGGGTTTCATGGAATACCTGGTACTCCAAAATACCAGGCTAAGCGTTGTAATGAAAATGTCCAGACAAATCAGCAGCCTAATCATGGAGGCCTGTCGTATGTCGCAGGAACTCCCAGCTACCAGAAAAATTTGAGACTGAAAGACGTCCCCAAGGTGGACGTCTTTTAATTTTGTTCTACCTTTGACCATTTTGCACTTTTTGCCATAGCCTGGTTGATAGCATCTTCTTCTTCCCTGGAAAGATGGTAACCGGAAGTGCGGCCGGAAACAGGTTTTGCATAAACCCTGGATTCCTCGCGGCTGCTGATGGAGCTAATCACCAAGCCGTCTCCATTCATATCCAGAAAGGCAGCGGCAAAGCTCAAATCGCTCCCCATGTTTTCAAAGGCATTGAATCGTAACAGGGCAACGTTCTGCAAAGAATTTTTGGCGTAATCCTCAAGCTTATGGCAAATTGCCTCCAGTTCCTTTACCTGAACTTCAGCCGAATGCACTTTGGTTAGGTATGATTCCAGCAGTTCCTCCAGATTCAGCCCTTCCATACCGGACATCAAGGATTTATGCGATTTGGTTAATCGGTTTAGCCTGAGAAACAACACCAAAAGCAAAAACAGCATTATTAATGACGCCGCCAGCAGTGCCAGACTGAGCAGAAGCAAATTGGAAGATAACCAGCCCGCTAAGGTATTGAACAAGGAAACAGCCCCCTATCGCTTAGATGCGTTACTATTATACTACAACAAACTTAATTTACAGCGCCCAAAATAAAATTGCCATAAAAACTAACATAGATTGACAAAAATTCTTTATACCATAGATTTAAAGGAGATGTGGTAGAAGGTTCTGAGTCCATTATATATTGATGCCCGTAACGGCGCAGATTTACAAGTACTGCTTGAGTTTCTCTCAAAGCTGCCATCGACCATTCTCAGCTGGTGCGCTTCAATGGGCCCAGGCCAAAAATAGATTTACAGCATACCTTTTCGAACCCGTTGGTCCTGATGAGAGCGAAATAGAGCGGAGCAAATCCCCCCGGGTGACCCGGGGGGATTCTAGCTATAACTTAAGAATTTGAAACAGGTAGGTGAAACCTATGGCTGCAAAAATAGCCGGCAACAGATTTCCAACCTTGATTTCCTTGATTTGCAGGATGTTAAGGCCAATGCCAATAATCAGCAATCCCCCGGTGGCACTCATCTCCGCCACAACCTGATTGGATAATATCCCCTGCAGGAAGCCGGCAGAGAGGGTAATTGCCCCTTGGTACAAAAAGACAGGGATTGCCGAAACTGCTACACCTATTCCCATGGAAGAAGCAAAGACGATGGACGAAATCCCGTCCAGCATTGATTTGGCGTAGAGTATTTGGTGATCCCCTCTCAGCCCGCTTTCCAGGGAACCCATGATGGCCATGGCCCCTACACAGTAGATGAGGCTAGAGCTGACAAAGGCTTTGGTGAATTCGCCGCCTCCGTCTCCATTGCTAAATCTGGCCTCCATCCACTGGCCCAGGTTTTTGAGCCGTGCTTCGATATCCACCAACTCCCCCAGGATGCCTCCCACCACCAGGCTGGAAATAATGATTAGGGGATTTTGTGTCTCCGCTGCCATTTTTCCGCCGATAAGCACTACCGCCAGGCCAATTCCCTGAATAATGGTAAATTTTATTTTGTCCGGAAAGCCGCGCCGAAAGAGCAGGCCCAAGAGAGCCCCGCCGATGATAGCAAGGGTGTTTACCACTGTTCCCAACAAATTTCCCACTCCCAGTCTAATATCTCTTTCTAATTGGCTCGTACTGCTTTTGGCTTTCAGTCCTGAAATTCTTTGGAGATTTCGGACATGGCCTGGACAGCACCGGCAATATCCTGCGCCGAGGTAAAACTGGAGGGGCTGAACCGGATTGTCCCCTGCTGCAAAGTGCCTATGGTATGGTGGGCCTGAGGGGCGCAGTGCAAACCTGACCTGACCGCAATGCCAAAGGCACGGTCCAAAACAAAGGCAATCTCGTTGGCGTCAACCTGGCCCAGGTTCACTGATACAATGGGCGCCCGCTCCTCTATGGCGTGAGGACCGAAAATCTTAATCCCCGGTATCTGCTGCAGACCTGAAATGAGGGATTGGCATAGAAAGCTTTCCCGTTGGTAAATCTTATCCAGGCCCTCGGAAAATATATACTCCAACCCGGCGCCTAAACCCGCTATGCCAACAGAATTTAACGTGCCGCTTTCATACCGGTCTGGCAGGGTCTCGGGCTGAAATTCGAGCTCCGAGCTGCTGCCGGTCCCACCTTGGATGAGGGGATCCAATGTCACCCTTGGTCCAATATAAAGACCGCCTGTCCCCTGCGGGCCTAAAAGGCTCTTATGCCCTGGGAAAGCCAAAAGGTCAATCATAAATTTTTCTACGTCAATTGGAATAACACCGGCCGTTTGAGATGCATCGACCATGTATACCAGCCCGTGCTCCCGGGCAATCCGTCCTATTTTCGCCACTGGCATAATAGTACCGGTGACGTTGGAGGCGTGGGTTGTGATTATCAGCTTTGTATTCCGCTTGATGGCTGACCTGATGCCCGCTGGGTTGATTTTTCCTTCTTGGTCACAGGTTATGGCCTCGAGTTCAATACCCCTGCGTTCAAGATATTTTAGTGGGCGCCAAACCGAATTGTGTTCCATGGACGTGGTAATGACATGGTCTCCCGGCTGCAAAATCCCATAAATTCCCATATTGAGAGCATGGGTCGCATTGCTGGTAAAAGCAATCCGCCTAGGGTCCTGTACACCAAAAAGCTGCGCTAAAAGCTCTCGGGTACGCAGCACCAAGCGTCCTACCCCAAGGGTACCCTGATGGGATCCCCTTCCCGGATTGGAGCCAAAGTCCAGCATAGCCTTTTCCA
>JAJYNB010000304.1 GCA_021786555.1 Bacillota bacterium
GAGGAGGCAGGCAAAGTATTCAGGAGTCAGGAGTCAGAATTCAGAATTTTAAATATCCGCTTTGCTTTATTTTCATCAAAATTAAATAATGAATTTCTAATTCATCAAGAGTCTTTATTGATGAGTGAGTCACAATCGGGCCGACTCCTGGCTCCTGACTCCTGTCTCCTGACTCCTGTCTCCTGACTCCTCCATGCAAGACAGGGAACCCTTAAAGGATTCCCCGTCACACAGCTAATTATGATTTAGCCCCCGAAGTTTTCAACATTTCCCCGGCATGCTCCATGGTTACCTTGCTCTCACCACCTAACATCCGGGCCAGTTCCCTGTGGCGCTCCTCAGGACCCAGGGCTTTGACCCGGGTGATTGTTCTGCCTGAGACAACCTCCTTGGCGATGAAAAAATGTCTGGCGCCGAAACTGGCCACATGGGGTGAATGGGTAACGCACAGAACCTGGCGGTTTTCCCCAATCCGGGCAAGCTTTTCTGCCACCTTGCGCACAGCCTCACCGCCCACACCGCTGTCCACCTCATCAAAAATCAGGGTGGGAACGGGGTCAATCTTAGCCAGGATAGTTTTTAGAGCCAAAATAACCCTGGACAATTCGCCCCCGGAAGCGGTCTTGGCCAATGGTTTCAATGGCTCCCCCTGGTTGGGCGAAAAGGCGAATTCCGCCACATCCCGCCCCAATTTGCTGACTTTGTCCCTGGCGCCAAATTCCACTCTGAAATGGGTATCAGGCATCTGCAAATCCGCCAATTCCTCCGTCACGGCCTGTTCAAGCCAGGAGGCAACCTTGTGGCGGGTCAGGCTCAACTCAGCTGCATCTTTCCGGTAGTTTTGCTCCTCCCGGTCCAGGGATTTTTGGTACTCCCGCAGCAAATCTTCCTGCCGTGACAGCTGTTCCAGTTCCGAGGCCGCTTCAGCATAAAAGGCTTTAATTTCGGCAATAGAGTTACCGTACTTGCGTTTGAGCGATTTGATTAAGGCCAGCCGTTCATCTACCTGGTCCAAACGCCGGGGATCAAAAACCAGGCTTTCCTGATACAGGCGCAATTCCGCAGCCGCCTCTTCCAACTGGTAGTAGGCGCTTTCAACTCCCTCCAGCATGCGGAGAAACTCAGGGTCAATCCCGGCCAATTCCTTCAATTGGGCCAGAACCGCACCGGTCAAATCCAGGGCTGATTTCTGCCGTTCAAAGCCCGCAAACAGTTTTTCGTAGGCGCCGCCGGCCAGCAGTGCGAGTTTCTCCGCATTAACCAGCTTCTGGAGCTCCTGGGCCAGTTCTTGTTCCTCGCTTGACTCCAGCCGCGCCCCGGCGATTTCTGAGATTTGAAATTTCAGCATGTCTTCCCTGCGGGCAGTATCCTTGTCGTCCGATGCCAGTTGGGCGATTTGTTGCCTGATCTCTGTAACGCGCGCCGCCTTGTCCCGCACCCGCAGCAGGAGCGGAGCAGTTTCTTCACCAATGGAGTCCAGCAAACTCAGGTGTGTTTCCGGGCGGAGCAAGGATTGGTAATCGTGCTGGCCGTGAATGTCCGCCAACGAAACTCCAATTTCTTTGTACAGGTTTAAGGGCAGGATCCTCCCCTGAACCCTGCAAACATTGCGTCCGGAAACGGACAGTTCCCTGCTCAGTAAAAGGGATCCGTCCTCCAGTTCATAACCCAAAGAAGATAATTTTTCAACCAAAGGCGACTCAGCAGTCAGGACAAACAATCCTTCCACCATGGCCCGCTCGGTGCCGCTGCGGATAAATTCCTGGGATCCCCTGCCTCCCAGAAGCAGCGAAACAGCATCAATAATGATTGACTTTCCTGCTCCGGTTTCACCCGTAAGCACATTGAGCCCAGGCAGCAACTGCAACTCCAAACGGTCAATCAGGGCAAAATTTTCAATGCGCAAGGCCGACAGCATAAATCTCTCTCCTAAAACAGACTTTCGAACCTTTGGACTACCGCGTCCACCGCTTCCCTGGGTTTAACGATTACCAGAATGGTGTCGTCTCCTCCTACCGTCCCGATAATTTCCGGCCAGTTACTGCCGTCAATAACGGAAGCCAGGGCCATGGCATTTCCAGGCAGGGTCCTGATTACCAGCAGGTTTTCACTGAAATCTATGCTGGTCGCCGAGTCGCGAAACATCCGCTTCAGCCGTTCCTGCAAATTTGCCGGTTGGTGCTCCCGCGGTGCAGCGTACCGGTAGGTATGGTCTCCGGTCGGTACTTTGATCAAGCGCAGTTCTTTAATGTCCCTGGACACTGTGGCCTGGGTGACGTCAAAACCGCTCTGCCGCAGTTTTTCGGCCAATTCCTCCTGGGTGCCTATCTCCTCCCGCTCAATCAACTCTAATATTTTCATCTGGCGGCGGATTTTCATTGGCTGTCCTCCATCGACCTTTTTTGGATAACAATCAGGTAAGGAGTGGTTTTTCCCCTGTTGGGGTAAGTGAATCTAACTGTAACAAAGCCTTGTTGGGGCAAATCCCGCACAAACTCTTCAACCGCCCCGGCTTCGTCCGGTCCGCCCGGGTGGCCGGTATAAACCACTATTGTTATCAGCCCGCCCGGGGCAAGCAGTTCTACCCCCGACTTTAAGGCCCTGACTGTGGTCGCGGGAAGGGTAATCCTGTTTTTGTCGCCGCCCGGCAGGTAGCCAAGGTTGAGCATAACCCCGTGCACCGGGTCTGAAACATACTGTCCTATCTCTTCGTGTCCAGCCTGAATCAGGGCTGCCCTACCGGACAGGTTATGTTCCGCCAGTAATTTGGCGGTATCCTCTATGGCCTCAGCCTGGACATCGAAGGCCCATACTTTTCCGTCAGATCCTACAGTTTCCGCCAGGAAAAGAGTGTCACGGCCCCGCCCCGCCGTCCCATCTACAGCCGTGCCCCCGGGCGGGACCCAGTGCCGGATCCAATGGCGGGCTAATTCCAGCGGGTCGAAAAAAGTATTACTCATGCAGGTTGTCCTTCAACTTCGCCCTGAGCAGCGCGGGAAAGCTGCGCCCGCTTAGCTTGACTAATTTTGTGGTAGCAGAGGCCCGCTCAACCCTTATGCGGTCGCCGGGGCTCATCTCAACGGTTTCCTGGCCGTCAAAGGTCACCAGGCAATCGATACCTTCAACAAAGTGGATATCCAGAAATTCTGCCGGGTCAACCACCACCGGCCTGGCGGAAAGGGTATGGGGACAGATGGGAGTCATGATCATTACCTGAACCAGCGGCGAAACTAGCGGCCCGCCGGCTGAAAGGGAATACGCGGTAGAACCGGTTGGGGTGGAAATGATCGCCCCGTCGGACGGGTAGGAGGACAAAGCCTCACCGGACAGGAAAATGTCCAGCTTAATGATGCGGGAAATATTCCCCCGGGAAACCACCACATCGTTTAGAGCCAGGGCCTCAAATTGAGAGGAATCCGCCCGGGAAACCGTTCCTTGCAGCATCATTCTCTCTTCCAGGGCATATTCCCCCGCCAGCAGCCTTTCCAGTGAAGGATAAAGGTCTGGCAGCTCGATCTCCGTAAGAAAGCCCAAGTGGCCCAAATTGACCCCTAGCAATGGGATACCCATGGTGCTGTAATGACGTGCGGCCCGCAGCAGGGTACCATCTCCGCCTAAAACCACCACAGCGTCAGCCCCATGGGATTGACCAGGGTCAGATATGACTCTAATGCCCTTTGCTCTCAGCCAGTTTTCAATTTCGCCAGCCACCTTAGAGGCTGCCGGCTTGTCCTTATTAAACACCAAGCCCAAGGCTTGAATCATTTTCTATGTACTCCTTCTATTCGAAGTCCGAAGTCCGAGGTCGGAGGTCCGAAATGGCCCACCACCACTAGATTCGGCATCCCGCCCCATTCTCCTGCGTATGTCAAGGGGACAGGTACACTGACAGCATTTTCACGGGAAGTGTCAAAGGGACAGGTCCCTTGACACCTGAAAGCGTTTGCTGGCTCCAGCAGCAGAGCTTGAAAAAACTCGTTAGCTCAAGGGTGGAATCTGCTAAACGGAGCAGAAAGTAAATTCGACCCCAGTTGACCCAAGCGCTTTATATTTTCAGAGTAGGGGGAAACATCTAAATTTTCGATACTATCTGCTAGGACATCAGAACCGTCCCCGCGTCCTACCGACTGCCCCAGCCGAACCATGATTAGCGTTTTTCATCCTTAGGATTGACCCAGAGACGTATGAGCCCGGCCGACTACCTCATCAATCCACTCACCCCACGGTGTCTCGGCGCCTTCCTCATAGGACAGCCATGCTAAATACTCAATATTGCCTTCCGGCCCCTTGACCGGGGAGTAATCCAGTCCCAAAACCCGGTAGCCCGTACCCACAGCCAGCTGCAATACCCTTTGCAGCACTTCCCGGTGAGTCGCCGGGTCTTTCACAACCCCTTTTTTGCCCACCTTATCCTTGCCGGCCTCAAACTGTGGTTTTACCAGAGCAACCACTCCGTTATCCGGCCGGAGCAAATCCTTTATGGCAGGAAGGATCTTGTCCAGCGAAATGAAGGCCACATCGATGGTGGCAAAGTCCACCTGCTCGCCTAAAGCAGCCAGGGTCAGATACCGGGCATTGGTGCGCTCAAGGCAAACTACCCGCGGGTCATTGCGCAGCGACCAGGCCAGCTGGCCATAGCCCACATCAACGGCGAAAACCTTGGAGGCGCCGTTTTTCAGGGAGCAATCGGTAAAACCGCCGGTGGAAGCTCCCACATCCAGTACCACCTTACCCCTAAGGTCAACCGGAAAAACCTGCAGGGCCTTTTCCAGTTTCAACCCCCCCCGGGATACATAGGGGCATACCTGGCCCTGTACTTCAAGCCTGGCAGCAATGGAAACCTCCGTACCCGGTTTATCCACCCGGATGCCATCGGCACTCACCAGGCCGGCCAGAATCGTACCCTTTGCCTTCTCGCGGCTTGGAGCCAAGCCCTGCTCCACTAACAAGACATCAATGCGTTCTCTGGTTTTTGCCATCAGTTTGCTCCCCGAACATCAGTTTCTTTACCGCCCGGACAATTCCCGTAACGTTTATGCCGTATTGGTCATGCAGTTCGCTGATGCTGCCATGTTCCACGAACTCATCAGGATAGCCGATGCGGATTAGGGGTACATGTACCTGATGCTTGTCAAGCACTTCCAAAACAGCGCTGCCAAAACCGCCGGCCAGTACGTTGTCCTCAACTGTAACAACTTTCCCCGTGCGCCTGGCATAATAAACAATCCGTTCTTCGTCAAGCGGCTTGATGAAGCGGGCATTAATTACCGCAGCCAAGACCCCTTGTTCCGCCAGCACTGCTGCGGCTTCACAGCAGAGGTTAGCCATGGGACCTGCTCCTAACAAAGTTATATCTTTGCCGTCTTTGATTACCTCGGCCTTGCCGAACGGCAGCTTGACAAGCCTGGCATCCAGTTGTACGCCCTCACCGCAAGCGCGCGGGTAGCGCAAAGCTATTGGTCCGTTGTGTTCTACTGCTGTCTTCAACATGTGCCGCAGCTCATTTTCGTCCTTAGGGGCCATGATTGCCATGTTGGGGATATGCCTCAGGAAGGAGATGTCGAACACCCCGTGATGGGTGGGGCCATCGTCCCCGACCACCCCCGCCCGGTCAACGGCCAGGATCACCGGGGCATTTTGCAGGCAGATATCGTGCACAATCTGGTCATAGGCTCTCTGAAAGAAAGTGGAATATATAGCCAGGACCGGCTTGAACCCCTGTAATCCCAAAGCAGCAGCCATAGTCACTGCATGCTGTTCCGCAATGCCCACGTCTATAAATCTCTCCGGAAACTTCGAGGCAAATTTTCCCAATCCTGTGCTGTCGGGCATGGCGGCCGTGATGGCTACCAGGGTGGAATACTCCTCACCCAGAACGCTTAAAGCTTCGCCAAAAACCTGAGTATAGCTGGGAGCCCCGGCATTTTTACATACCTCGCCTGTAGACACGTCAAAGGGACCCACCCCATGAAATTTGTCCGGATTTTCCTGGGCAGGCTTATATCCCCTGCCTTTGGTGGTAAGCACATGGACCAGCACCGGGCCTCCTCTCGTACGGGCCATCTCCAAAGCCCGTCTGACAGCGATGATGTCATGCCCGTCCACCGGCCCCAGGTACCTGAAGCCCAGTTCTTCGAACAGCACGCCCGGCACCAGGGCATATTTTAG